>CAXHFM010000053.1:0-8067 GCA_964016345.1 uncultured Candidatus Poseidoniales archaeon
AGGTTGCCGCACGACATGGCTGATATAAACGCAACGTATTGGAAAAGCCTCTCACAGTAAGCATTCATTCCATCAATTCTCTCAGTCCTCGCGCCAGAGCAGGAGCTGAACTAACCACGGATCGAGGATTTCTCAGGGAGTCAGTTGTGTAGACGCCATCTACATGGCTTGCCAGTTTCGAGAGTGCACCTCCAGTGAACAGTCCATGAGTACATGCCGCATATACTGACTTGGCCCCCTGCCTCCTAAGAGCATCGCTAGCTCTACATATTGTCCCACCCGTACTAATCATGTCGTCAACTATGGCTACCACTTTTCCATTCACGTCAAGGTCCTTCGCCTGATGCTCTATTGTGTGAGCATCGATCCTAGTTTTCTCTAGGTAACTGAATTCCCAGCCCCCGATGGATGCAACCTCGCTTGCCCTATCTATCGCCCCTATGTCGGGGCTTAGGATGAAATCTGGATTAACCTCCTCTTCGAGTATTTGAGCAATTTCTGGCATAGAACTAACGAATTTCACCGGGAAATCACAATCTTCCAGCGCTTTAGGTTCATGGAGGTCAAGTATCACCATGCCATCGCAGACCTTCCCCAAGATCTCCGATATCACTCTTGCAGAGATAGTTTCCCCGGGCGAAAATCGTTTATCTTGTCTTGCATAACCATAGTAAGGAATGGCGAGAAAAACCCCAGGGCCAACATAATCGAGATGTTGCTCTCCCTCCCCTTTGAAATTTTCAAGATCACCTCTTCTGATATCATTAATCGCTTCTAACATCAAAATGGTTCTCATTATCCCTGAGTCTGGGAATGTATTGGAAACCAGAATCACTGGCTCTGATCTAATTTCATCAAAAGATTCACTGGGTACTCTGACATAACCTTCCCCATCAGGAAATTTTCTACTTTCGATAGCAATAGAATTCATCCCCAGAATCTCGGACAGAGAGATGGCTAAATCACGGCCTGAGGAGCCGCTGAGCACTGGCATGTACAGGAAGCCGAACTGAGCCTCCTTCATGACGCTACCGCTTAATTTGGGACTGCTGTGGTGGGCATGACAGGATTTGAACCTGTGGCCTCCCGGTTATCAGCCGGGTGCTCCAGCCAAACTAAGCTACACGCCCTTGAGCAAACATCCGACATGGGATACTGATTTGAAACCTACTCAGCCTCATCAAACTCTTCAGCATCGTCCCCATTGAGTTTTAGGAAGCTAGGAAGGGTCGTTAGGCGCTTCACTGTGCATCTCAGAATAACTTCATCTAATCTAGAGGTGGTCCGAGCCAGTTGCCCAACTGGAATTATCAGAGTGTCAGGAAGTCCATGTTTCCTTTTGACCATGAAGTGAGGATTAACAACCACTCCTCTGTACGTCCTCTTGATCTTGACCATCCCAACAACATTTCCTATGTCTATTCCATCATTGTCGAGTACAGCTCTGTCTAGGAGCTCATCTGGTGCGAATAACTCTTCAGAGATTCTCACAGTATTTCTCCACCTTCTTTGAAGCTCTCGCATTGATTTTGAGAGTTTTATTGCACCGTCTGGTCTAATGCTATGCACTAGTTCTTTTGATAGAGGCGCACTTTCTGCGGGTTTCCTCATGAATTCTTCAGCGATCCCAGGTACAACCTGAAGTCTTAGAGATTGAACGCATTCATCCCTGGGGTGGAATCTTTCCCCTGTTATAACGCCCACGAACTTGTCACCCACGTAAACGTCTCTCTGAAGTAATTCCTGTATCCTGTATTCATCATTCATTTTCTCACCAATTGGAACTGAGCTGCATCCCCCGCGCTTCCTCTTCATATCACCAGAGTCCGGATTAGCACTTATACTATACTATTATTAAGACTGATAATCTAATTGATATTTTATACTATATTCTAAAATTCCTATTGAAAATTTAAAGTGAGTTTAATTTTTTGATAGATTATCAGAATTTCTGTTTCTCTCTGAGGCCACGCCAATCCCTGCCTGTTCAGAACGTTCACCAAGAACCTTGATGAGCAACCTGTGCCTCGGACAATCGATGTCTGCTAGTCTCGATATTCTTCACGCGATTCGTAACCATACTGGTAGCAGCTCTACAACTGGTCTTCCAGATGACGTCATACTGTCTTTTATTGACGCGGATCCATCTCTCAAGATAGCCATTGATGAAGCCAAACTGTCATTCGACATGCTATCTTTTGAATCCGGTTTGGATTTGCAATCTATAGATGAGGAATCACTAATTTCTGCACTTCAGTCAGACTTCGTTAATTTCTACTCTGCCGCGACTGTTAACCCCTACGTTGCTATTTCAGCCAGAGGTCCGTGGATTATCACATCACACGGCGCGGTAATTCATGACAACGGCGGATATGGGATGCTTGGAATGGGGCATGGTCCAGAAGACGTCATATTCTCAATGCAGAAGAACTGGGTCATGGCAAATGTAATGACTGCTTCATTCAGTCAGAAGAGACTTGCTGACAGGCTAAAGAAGGAAATAGGTCATACTAGGGGGGAATGCCCATTTGATAGATTCATTTGTATGAACTCCGGTTCAGAGTCTATGACAGTTGGAATGAGGATATCAGACGTTAACGCCTTGAAGATGACTGGACCAGGGGGTAGGCACGAAGGAAAGCCCACGAGGATGATTGCAATAGAAAGGGCATTCCACGGAAGAACAGACAGGCCCGCGCAGATTTCACACTCATGCAAGGATGGATACGATAGAAATCTGAATTCCTTTCAAGATAGGAATAACCTGGCTCTGATCCCAGCAAATGATATCCATGCACTAAGGGAAGCATTTCATCAGGCGGACAGAGATGGTGTTTTCATCGAGCTACTTGCTATCGAGCCAGTTCAAGGAGAAGGCGCTCCGGGATTATGTATCGATAGGGACTTCTATGACGAGGCAAGAAAATTGACAAAGGAAAATGGCTCGATGCTGATTATAGATTCAGTCCAAGCAGGTCTTAGAGGTCAGGGATGTCTCAGTATTGTCGACTACGATGGCTTCCAAGACTCCGAAGCTCCTGATATGGAAGCTTGGTCCAAGGCGATCAATGCCGGACAGTTCCCTCTATCTGTAGTTGGGATGACAGCAGATGTTGCAGAGCTGTATGTCACAGGAATCTACGGTAACACGATGACTACAAATCCCCGAGCCCTAGAAACAGCAATAGCAGTCCTGGACAGAATAACACCCGATCTACGTCAAAATATTAGACGCCGGGGAAATGAGTTCGTGGAGGGTCTGGAAATACTGATGAATGAGTTTCCAGAGGCAATTCTATCGGTCCAAGGCACCGGACTATTGGTTTGCGCTGAATTGGATCCAGAATTCTTCCCAGTAGTCGGTCATGATAAAGTTGAGATGTGGTGTAGGAAAAATGGTCTCGGAGTCATTCACGGAGGCTTAAATGCCCTGAGATTTACTCCGCACTTTTCCATTACTACAGAAGAAATAGATATGATATTACAGATTGTTAGGAAAGCAATAATTCACTTCTTAGAGGCCAAAAACCTCCGGAAAGCAACTTCAGTAGCTTAAGTGGTAAGATGTCCAAGAAAATTCATCTCGGAGGGGATGAGTGCGACTTTTTACAATCACTAGCAGATAGACTATCTCGAGCTGGTGCTATATTGGTCGATTCTGGGAAAGACGCCGATTATGTAATCTATATAGGACAGGGCGGTGATGGAAATATGATAATTCTGCCTCCAGATCAGAAGATCACCCACTCGGGACTCGTGGTCATAATTCACGATCTTCTCTCTCCAAAAGGAAAATCTGGCCATTGGGGAGACAGGGAACTACACCTTTGGGCTGATATGATACGTGAAGGCAGTCTCGATATTCACACAGTATCAAACACCTTGCCTAAGCATTGGGTACATGTTAGAGATGTTTGTGATGCTCTTTGTACAATAATAATGAGTGAGAGGAGCAATTCGATAACTGGTAATCTGAATATTTCCGGAAGGAGATCTTGGAGTCCCGAGTCTATTGTCAAGGAGATGACTATGCTCTGGGGGAGGTACTTAGACTCGTTGAATTATTCTCACACTACTGAGTCCCTATCTTCCATACCCAGTCTGCTTTCACAAGAGTCCAATATCCAGGTGAAGAGACCCGATCTGTCTCGATTGCATAAATCACTGATTGACTGTGGTTCCGAGGGGTGGCATCCGCTAGTTCCTATGCGTGTATCTCTAATGGAGATATTCGCCCATGCGAAAGAATGATGATGTAATCAGTTCTTATCGTTCTGGACTTGCACACGGATGGCTTGAGCAGTAGCCTTTGCATCCTGCATTGCCTTCCTGACACGGGTACCAGCTGCCTTGTTACCCTTGTCATGCTTTACAGCATCACCCATTGCATCTGTTAGCATTTCTATCATATCATGCATCATCTTCTCGACGGACATATCAGTTGCCGGATGCGAGGCCGTTCTTAGCCGTTTTCACGTCAGACATCACTTTTTGTGGTAGTGGGAGGAGAATAAATCACCGCCGAGAAGCGGTAATAATACGCTTGCATCGCCTTCAACGACCACTTGGGAAGCCTCAGGACGTATTTTGCCCCATGAAATAGCCTCTCGCAGTCTGGCTCCGGAAAGTGACCCGTCATATTCTGGGGCTGTCGTAATTGAAACAGCTGAGTCTAGCCCACCTCTGTATTGGTTCCACCAAATTACATGATGCTTCGAAATCCCTCCTCCTACCATTAGAGCATGGCTCTCCTCCGCGGTCCAAGTAAGGTCAGATAGTATTTGTTCATCAGCAAGAACATCTATCATAAAATTGGGGGATTTTTGCCTATGCATGAATATTTGTGCCCCTATGGAGCCATCCGTGATTCCGGGAATGACAACTGGAATTCTATTTTTAGCAATCCAGTACAATAATGATGACTCGTCTTGAATTCTATCGCCCAGAGCCCAACAAAGCTCTACGCTTCCAAAACCCAACCATGGGTTGTCAGGATTCAACGACACCCGCTCTTCTTCGATCTCAGAAAGCCAGGGAAGTACAATGTTCTCCAGAATTTCGCCATAGCATTCGTTCGGAACGATGACGTTCCCTAGCCTGTTTAGTCCCTGTTCGCCAAGAGCTATATCATCGAGACTAAAATCACCGTGGAAGTAATCTCTGAATGTCCTCGCGATATCATGGTCTAAGGTTCCACATGTTGTCACTACGACATTGTATGAGGCCCTCTTCAGCGCTTCTAGAAAGAACCCACGTGTACCAGTTGCGCAGAGGCAAGCTGGAAATGACATCCAGTTCAGGACTCCCTCTGGACCTACCTTAGATATTGAATCTCTGAGGATATCCCTTGCGAACGCTAGTTTTGTCGCAGTGAAGCCCCCTGCCTCGGACATCTGATCTATCAAGGATGAAACATCCCCCATTGCAGAGAAATCATAGTCCCTGACTGGATGGTCGAAGTCTTCACGCGAGTAACGGCTCACAGTTTCCGCAGTACTAACGTGCCTTCAATTAGATGGGTTGCGGAGTTGGATTATTCTATCACGTATCTGGGCCGCTTTCTCAAAGTCAAGTCGTTCAGCGGCCGCTCTCATTTCTCTCTCAAGTTTACTGACAATCTTCTCACTCTCAACTCTCTCTAAACTATCTGGGAACTCGCTGGTATCTATCTCAAACTCAGGCTGACTTACGTTCTCAAGCACCGAGCTTGAGGTATTCCACATTCCTGCCCCAAGCGAGAATTTCTGTGCCAAACCCGACACTCCCTTTTTAGTCTGGAACTTTCCGATGAATCTCTTACCTCCCTTGGCACCCTTTCCAGCTGTTCCAGCAAGTAGACTCCCGACCTCCTGTCCCATGATAGGGAGGGCCTTTTGGATTGTTTTGGGAACTATGCCGTTCTCCTTGTTGTGAAGATCTTGACGACCTCTCCTTAAGATAGTCTGACTCATGGCGGCCTCCATAGAAGGAGAAATAGAATCTGCGTACAGAATTACTACTCCATTCTGATTTCTGGATGCCCTACCAATCGTCTGTAATAATGACCTCTCGTTCCTTAGGAAACCCTGTTTATCGGCGTCAAATATGGCAACCAATGAGACTTCAGGGATATCTAGTCCTTCACGAAGTAGATTTATACCAACAATAACATCGATGTGCCCTAGTCGGAGTGCTTTGATTATCTCAGTTCTCTCTAGTGTGTCTATTTCAGAATGTAGGTAGTGTGCTTTTATTCCATTCCTATCTAGGTATTCTGCTACCTCTTCTGCGAATTTAATGGTCATCACCGTGACTAGTACTCTCTCATCCTTTTCGATCCTCGCATTAATCTCAGACATGAGATGTTGAACTTGTCCTTTAGTAGGCTTGACGACGATTTCTGGGTCTAGCAATCCTGTAGGACGAATTTCCATCCTCACTACACCTTTAATTTTGGATAATGTTCCTTCCATAGTAGATGACCCAGATCTCTTCTTTAGATCAGCCACCTTTGACCCGCCTCCACCTCCGACATGCAGCAATTCCTCAGGTACTCTTTGATCGGTCACCTCCGCTAAGTGCCGTAGCTCTCTTTCTCCAGGAGTTGCACTGACATACAGCATCTGAGGAACCAGATCCTGAAACTCATCGATCCTGAGTGGTCTGTTGTCATACGCCGAAGGAAGCCTGAATCCATGATCTACGAGATTCTTCTTTCTAGAGAAATCACCGCCATACATGCCACCTACCTGAGGAAGTGTTACATGGCTTTCGTCCATTATTACAAGATATTTGTCAGCATCACCATGAAACTTCTCTGCGTTGTTAGAGAAGAAATCCAAGAGGCAGTATGAGCGCTCTCCTTTTTTCCTCCTGTCGAAATGTCTGGAGTAATTCTCAACCCCCTTACAAGATCCAATTTCATTCAACATCTCCAAATCAAACTTTGTCCTCCCTTCAAGACGATGCGCTTCTATATCCATTCCGTTGTTCTCGAACCACCCTATCCTTTCGTCAAGCTCATGCTCTATGTCTTCCAGAGCTTGGCTGAAGCTTTCTTCACTAGTCATGTAGAACTCTCTTGGATGTATCCATGCCTCTTCAAATTCATCTAGTACCTCCCAAGATACAGCTTCGCATACTTGGATTCTCTCTATTCCTTGCCATCCAAATCTTATCCTTATCGGATCATCCCTGCTTGGCATCCAGACATCCAGAACCTCTCCCCTGAGTCTGATATCTCCTCTTGTTATTTCACCGGTTACTCTACGGTATTGGAGTCCAACTAGATCACGAACTATATCCTGCGGGTCGGCCTCCTGTCCTATTTCTAACCTCAAGTGATTTTGTTGGAATACCTCAGGAGGGTTCAGGCCATATATGGCCGATACAGTCCCTATGGTTATCACATCTGGCCTAGAAACGAGGGATGCAACTGTGGAGAATCTTTCCTGCTCTATCCTTTCGTTCATCTGTAACTCTTTGTCGATATACAGGTCACGTCCAGGGATATACGCTTCAGGCTGGTAGTAATCGTAATAACTGACGAAATACTCAACCGCATTATCTGGAAATAACTCACTCATCTCTTGCCACAACTGTCTAGCTAAAGTCTTGTTGTGCGAGAGAATCAAGGTTGGGATCCCTAGTCTTTCTATGATATTCGCCATTGCAAAGGTCTTACCGGACCCAGTTACGCCCATGAGAACACATCTCTCCTGATTTGATCGCACCTGCTCAATAAGGGAGTTAATAGCTTCCTCTTGATCTCCTGCGGTGCTGTAATCAGAACTTAGTATGAACATCATTTCACCTCAATCCAATATCCCATCGCCAGTGGGATCTACAATCATAATCGAGGCCAGAAGAACCCAACCAGTAAGCATCGATACTCGGAACAGCACAGTTTGAAAATCTACCAATCTCTCTCTTACTAAAATGACTGTAATATTCAGAATGCACATTAGGCCTGCGGCAGCAAGAAACCAAATCTCATTCATGGGATTAGAAATAGCAAAGCAGGCAAACCACAGTAAGGTGAGTTGCTGTCTCTTATACACATCTGACGCTGCCGACGAACATAGGCGT
>CAXHFM010000054.1:0-7904 GCA_964016345.1 uncultured Candidatus Poseidoniales archaeon
CGCCTATGTTCGTCGGCAGCGTCAGATGTGTATAAGAGACAGGCTCTAGAGAGTGCGTCTCTTCCACCCTCCGATCTTAAAGTCTCAATCATCCCATTACTCTTCATAATAAATCTGTTAGGTTGCTTCTTGAAATGATCCTCTTTAGCAAGGTAAAAAACCTGTCTCCGGACTGCTAGAATCTTGAAGATAGGATCAAGATTTGATACATGGTTGGAAGTTACTATCATGGCTCCCTTTCTTGGTATTCTTTCTAGTCCTGAATAATTAATATTGAAGAAGAACCTAACTAATGGGGATAGGAACCTGATTAGAAAGTGGTAAATCAGAGGAATTGAAAACGCCTTTTCAGTGCCTCCAATATCCGCTAGGTAAGAGAATGAACGAATATCCTCTGGAGTGAGCTCAGCCACGCCTCTCCGACAGAGAATGCCATTTCACTCTTTGTGATGCAATGACAAGTATTCTAGACATTTACCCTCTGCCAAGTGCATGCCATCGCGCAAGGCAACCTCACTAATACTGGTCTCAGTGTTTCTAATTCCTATCCTTTCGCCTAGTGTTGCAGGAGAATGGACCGATGATGGATGGCTAACTAACCTAATTGGTCCCGAGAGGATGGAAAATGGAGATGAATTCGGATGTCACGGATTTGAAGATGTAGATACGAAAGAAGAAAACTGGGTTATTGAAGCATGTAAAGAATACTTGGTTTCCCACACCGACTCTTCTAAGTGGGGACAAGATCCAATCTCTTTCGGAATAACCGGTGATTATCTAGACAATCAAACCGCTCTTGCTTTGGTGAACTCTGGTTTCTTAATTACAGGCGACATGATTCAAAATGCTCCGGAAGGATTGGTATCGTTCTCTAGAAATGGAGGTACCTTGGAAAAGAATTCTGCGAACAAGGAATTACTGGAATCTGCTGAAGAAGATTCGCTAGTCAGTATTTGGTGGAGGGCAAGGGTTGATGATATCAAAGTCAGAGAGGATAAAGATTTGATGAAATGGCTTGAAGAACAAGACGTTTGGTTCACTACTTGGGGTGAATGGTATTTGCATGAAATTTCCAGTGGCAACATCGAAGTTAATGCTCAAGATAATAGTTTAATTATTTCTAATCCAACATCGCCATATGCTTGGGACGTTCCAGGAACGATTATTTTGGAGATCGATGAAAACATTATCGAAGTTTACGATAATGAAGGAGAACAATTTCCAGATCTGAGTATCACAGATAGGAAATTGGATCATGGGTGGAGGACTCATGAAAATGGAGCTCTATTTACAGTGATGCCCGGGTCATATGTAGAGGTTACAATCGAGGATATGCCCGATGAATTCTCATATTCTCCAATGTATACGTTCAATGACCTACATCATGCTATTACTGTGGTTGGACACCACACAACAAACCTCTTCCAGTGGTCCTCGGACTTTCAAGAATCGATATTGACCTTCACATGGTTAGTGGAAAGGCCCTCTACAGAGGAGATTAATTGGAGCCTACCTATTATTGCACTATCTGTCCTAATAGCAGTTCCAGTCATAGTAAAGAAGATAGTTGAAATGGACGATTTAGAAGAATAATGGTTTAATTCCATATTCACATGTAAAAAATTAATCCACCAAGGGGCCAATAATCTCTACTCCATTTTCCCTCATCATTTCTATAATCGAAAAGACAACATTTCTTGGGATGCTCTCTGGAGCATGTATTCCGGGTCCAAGCATACGAGGATCCTCAATCCATGCCTGAATACATCCTACTGTTACAAGTCCGGTGGTTCGAGCCATTGAAGATCCGTCATCACCTCCAGAATCACGCACAATCCAGTCCATACTATTTCCGAGATGATTTACAGCAGAAACTTCCATCCAAGTAAATTCTGGGATTTTTGAATCAAAACGCCAATCATTAATCAACTCCTCTAAATCAAGTGAGTCCGATTCTCTTTCACTGACGAACTTATCTATGTGTCCGGGCCATCTGACCGTATACTCAGACATTCTCTCTGCTGGTATGGACCTCATCACCGAACGAAGCCCATCTGTGAGAAATGCTTCCATGGTGCCTCTGCCCTCAACCTCTATTGTATGCCTCTCGGTAAGCGCGGGTACAGTTACCATTACTCCTTCCCTTACTACTCTAGCAGGTCTGGTATACTCTGCTATTACATCCTTAGGAGAAAATGGAGCCATGTAGTTCCATCCGCCTTTTTTTTCAGCGGGATTGCCACCCACTCTTATTTCTGCTAACATCAATCTTCCTAATTTTCCATATGCCTCGAAAAGGAGCATATTTGACAACCCTGGAGCTATTCCAACGTCCCACAGGACTTTAGTGCCTGTACCAATACTATCTTTTATGACCGTGTCAGGAGTCTTTTCGCTAAAACTGAGATCTACTATTCGCCGTCCTTCTACATGAGCAAGCCTCATGGTAAGTTTATGGCCAATTTCGCCAGGCAACATATTCACGAATACGGGCTCATTGCCAAGAGCTTCTAGGTCATAAGAAAAAATATCTCCAGTATGAACGGTGATATTTGTGTAAGAATCAAACATACTATTTTTGGGCTCAATATCATAAACATGTACAAGACATCCACTTTCAGCTAGTTTTCTAGCCACATATGATCCAACCAAGCCAGCTCCAAAGCAATGTACTAACTTCATAATCGATTGGGGTTGGCAACAACCTATTGCACCTTCGGTTGGGCATTTTGAGTCCATTAACAGCGATGACTTGATTGAGGGCCATACATTCCAACACTCATGAACGAGTACGTCGGTATTGACCCATGGTCTACCGACGGAGAAACCGATTACGCCAGAATTGTCAATCAATTCGGACTTGAAATGGTTGATCAAGGAACAATTCCCAATCCGGGCATGCTACACCGTAGGGGTGTTGTTTTCGCTCATAGGGATTTAGATGTAGCGATACGTTCCATTAGGGATAAGACGCCACTGGGCGTGCTAACTGGTTTAATGCCCAGTGGAAGGATGCATCTTGGCCATAGTATGGTAATTGAGCAAGTTAAATGGTTCCAAGATCACGGAGCAGATATAACCGTTGCAGTAGCTGATCTTGAAGCATTAGCAACCCGTGGTACTTCTATAGTCCAAGGGAGAAAGACCGCCTTAGAGGAGTATGTCCTAAACTATGCTGCCTTGGGCTTAGATCCATCAGAGACCGAAGTATATTTCCAGAGCTCTAGGCCAGAAGTTCAGAAACTTGGTTTCACATTAGGCAAGAGAACAAATCTATCCGAATTTGAGTCCATCTACGGGTTTACAGGTGAGACTAATTTAGCTCACGTTCAGGCACCATTAGTACAAGTAGGCGACATTGTCCACCCACAGCTTGACGATTTTGGTGGCCTCAGACCTATTGTAGTCCCTGTTGGAATTGATCAGGATCCACATCTCAGACTTACCAGAGATATTGTTGGTAAGACAAATTGGTTTAACATCAAGGAGAAAAAATCAGGAGGCTTGACTGTCTCACTGTCTATGCAACCTGACAATTCTGCAATTTTCGGTATTGATAGTAACGGCAAGCTAGATCGATCTTCAAGAGAGGCGATCTTCAGCAAAATAATTGATTTGATATCTCTTCTGGGCTTCGCTGACTTTTCATCCAATCCCAAGCATGGGACAATTGATGTTCCGGGAGCAACGAAGGCAGATAAGAATTTAATAAAAACGGAGCTGTTGAGACTTGAAAGAAATCTAGGTGGCATGGGCTTGATGCCTCCCTGCTCAACCTATCATAGATTCGCCCCTGGAATGACAGGCGGTAAAATGTCGTCTTCAAAACCGGAAACTACGATTTTCATGACAGACTCGATCGAGTCGATGTCAAAGAAGATCAATAGGTCTGTTAGCGGGGGGAAATCTACTGTTGAGGAACACAGAAGACTCGGCGGTGACTCCTCCAAAGATATCTCATTTCAGTACCTGAAGTTCTTCTTTGAGGAGGAAGACTCTGCATTAGCTGAGATTAAGAGAGATTACGAAAGTGGGATAATGCTAGCCGGGGAAATCAAGAAATTATGCATTAACAAAGCTTCCACGTGGTTGGAAGAAATCTCTGAGAGAAGAGAATATTGGAGAGATAGGACCAATGAGTTCATTTCTCACGACTCATCATAATTATTCACTAGTAACATCAAAAACAGGATATACCGGGCCTGGGTCTAATTTCCTTGCATCCTCATCTGTGATATCAGAAGATACGGCCTCATCGTGTAGAATTTGACTATGGCCGACAGGATCAAGGAGTTCCAAAGTTACAGTCAGATGACCATCTTTCACCAGGTCAATCTTCGAAAGAAGATCATCACATTTTTTCAAAATATCTCTATCTTCCTCCGCATCTGCCTGTCTCCTAATAGTGCCTATTGCATCTGAGAATCTATCTAAAACGCCCTCTACATTGGATATATACCCTGTAGAACTCGAACCCGGAGTTACTTCAAGGCCAAGATCAACTATCCTAACGGTACATGAGGACGATCTGACCACCCTAGAACTAATGTGCTCCTCAGAACTTACTTCTAACTTCCAGGAACCGGCCTTCTTTCCCTCAGCAGGGATAAAATCAGTGACCTTCCAACCACAACTTTGACATGACATTGTGATTTGTGTATGTTCTCCAAAATACGGTATTTCAGAAGTGTGTGCTAACATCTTAAGACTATCATCTACCCCGCAAATCGGGCATGACTGTCCTATCTGACTCTCCATAATGACCCTCAATTATTAATTCCACTTGTGAAGGTAGGAGGAAGAAGTAGTAAACGCCTATCCCCCAGCCTGACAACCTCGCCAGCTATATCGCCCTCAACAAATCTTTGGATTTTATTTACAGCTACATTTAGTTCTAGGTCGTTTTTAATTATCTCGCCCATCTTAACAATTACCATATCCCCGTCAGAGATCCAATTCATCAACTCAGATATCCCAGTCAGATCATCAAGTTCGCACCTTCTGATTACAACATCGCCAGCGACTCTTGGCACGGGTGCATCGGGGTAGGAAGTAGCGAGATCGTGATAATCTTGCCCCGGGGCCATCCTGTCTACATTTGGGTCGGATTCTCTAACCTCAATCCACTTTGGCTCCTTACGCCCTGCTCTTGCCACGGCCATGCAAAATACAGATGCTCCTTGATTTATCCGGTCCCATGCTCAGATCTGGACAGCATGTCGGGGGTTTTCTCAAACCTTGGTCCCGTCGGATTCATAAGGGGCTGTCCTGAGAAGAGGCTGTCGGCACTGACCGGCGGTGACACTATGGACTCCACACTTGATGCAGTTAAGACAGGTACTAGTACCATTGGAATTACTTTTGATGGTGGCGTAGTAGTCGGCGCTGATCATAGGGCCACCATGGGTCACTTTATCGCAAACAAGAGTGTCAAGAAATTATTCGATATTTCAGACTACGTTGCTCTAACCACTGCTGGCCTTGTGGGCCATGCGCAATCTCTCTCCAGAACTCTCTCTGCAGAATTGAAGCTATATGAGCTTAAACAGGGGAAACCGATGACCGTGAAAGGAGCTGCAACGCTAACTGCCAATATTCTAGTTGGTAGGCCACATTATGTGCAATTACTTATCGTAGGAGTTGACAGTTCAGGCTCTAGTGTTTACAGCATAGACTCCGCTGGAGGATCTATACCGGATGTTTACTGCGCTACAGGGTCAGGCAGTCCTTACATGTATGGGGTTCTTGAAGATCAATTCAAACTCAACATGTCTGAGAAGGAAGCCCTTAGGGTCGCCGCAAAGGCACTTTTAGCATCAGCACAGAGAGATGCGGCTAGTGGCAATGGCATGGATCTCGCCGTAATTACTCCAGAATCTGGCTACAGACAATTGTCTGAAGACGAGGTTTCCAACCTCATTAAAAATATTTGAAACTCACGCTTAGTGCACTAACCTGTATTTAACAGGAATGCTAGCGTGAGCAGGAAGTGAAATAATGAGACTTACTTTCTCAGAAATCAAGAACAAAATTGGAAAAATTATTCCCGAAGGAATAGACTATGAAGTTGACCTAGAAGCTGGTTCCATTTCTGTTATTACTAGGGAGCCAGCATCATTTGGAGGGGCAGGGGGACAGAGTCTTACGGTTAAGATAGCCAAGGCGATCAGAAGAAGAGTCGTGATCAGGCCGCATTCAGATCTACTTTCAAGTGAGACTGAGGTGAATGATGCAGTATCAAGAATAATGCCGGACGAGGCCCTAATTAGACGAATTTGGCTAGATCCAGCTTTATCTGAAGTCACAATAGAAGCCGACGATCCTAAGTCAGCAGTAGGTCAGAAAGGAACTAATATCCAACAGCTTAGAAATGAGATTGGATGGCTCGTAAACGTTGTTAGGGCACCCGCAAGAGAAAGTAGGACACAGACGGACATTAGGAGATTCAGAAAGGAACTAGCTGACGAAAGGAAAACCCTACTCAGAAAATTCGGCACTAGGATATACAGGCCCCAGAGGCCTGGTCCATCATGGGTTAGAGTCACGGCTCTCGGCTCATACAGAGAGGTTGGAAGAGCGATGCATCTAGTAACTACCAATGAGTCCAAAGTTCTCGTGGATTGTGGTGCAAAACCAACCAATAACCGAAGCGAGGTCCAACCTTTCTTTGCCGCTCCAGAGATGCTTCCCTTGGATAATATCGATGCAGTTGTCATCACTCATGCCCACGTCGATCATATAGGGATGCTTCCGGTATTATTCAGATATGGTTACAAGGGCCCGGTTTACTGTACTCAACCAACTAGGGACTTAATGACTTTGTTACAGATGGATTACATTAAAGTGGCACAAGCTGAAGGAAACGAAGCACCATACTCGAGATCCGATATTCAGGAGTGTATCAAACATGTTGTCGATGTAAATTGGGGTGAGAAGACCGACATAGCTCCCGACATAAAAATGACAATGGAAAACGCTGGACATATTCTTGGCTCTTCTAGTGTCTATATGCAAATTGGAGAGGGTAGAACAGAGCATAAACTACTATTTTCTGGAGATATAAAATATGAGAAATCTTGGTTATTTGATGCGGCCACTGTCAGATTCAACAAGGTCGACACACTAGTGATAGAATCTACATATGGTGGCCCGCAAAGTATCCAACCAACCAGGCAACAAGCCACGCAAGATCTACAGGATCTTATCATAGATACCCTATCAAGAAAGGGCAAAATTTTCTGCCCCGTTTTCGCTGTTGGTAGGTCTCAAGAGGTAATGATGGCTATTGATGAACTATTCAAATCTGAGAAGGTTACACCAGTTACTGTCTGGCTAGATGGAATGATTTCAGAGGCGACAGCTATCCACACTAGCCATCCCAATTATTTGAATAAGGATCTCAGAGGAAAGATGCTAAGAGGAGGGTCTGAAAATCCATTTAATTCTAAGTGGTTCAAGCAAGTCGAGTCTAGGGAACAAAGAGAATCAATACTTCTAGACCCGACACCTTGCATTGTCTTGGCAACAAGTGGAATGATGACAGGTGGCCCCATTGTGGAATATTTCAAGTACTGGGCCCCAGAACCGGGAAATACACTTTGTTTCGTAGGGTATCAGGCATCAGGAACTCTAGGGAGGAGGCTCCAAGATGGACACTCACAAGTTCCTTTGGTTGACAAAGGCCAGACGCTGATGATAGATGTTCGTTGTAACATGGTAATTATCGATGGTTTTAGTGGACATTCGGATAGAAACCAGCTAATGGACTATGTAAAAGCACTAAATCCCACTCCTAGGAAGATAATTTGCCACCACGGTGACCCACAAACTTGTAATGCCTTCAGAAAGGGACTTAGAGGGCTGTCTCTTATACACATCTCCGAGCCCACGAGACTTACGTGCAT
>CAXHFM010000055.1:0-7637 GCA_964016345.1 uncultured Candidatus Poseidoniales archaeon
AGAGAGTTTGATACGGATAATGATGGCTTAGACGATGGCTGGGAAATCAGGAATGGATTGGATCCACTTGACAATGGAGAACCTGCCGATTCTGAGATTCCGTTCATGGATACTGATAATGAAGATGAAACAGGCGAACAGAATGAAACCTTCCCCAATCCCGATAACGGCCCCTACGGAGATCCAGACAGAGACGGCTTGACAAATACCGAAGAGGCGGCTCTAGGAACCAAGCCTATGGACAGTGACTCAGATGATGATGGTCTGAATGATAAATGGGAATCCATGCACGTCCATGAGATTATCACTCCCAATGGCGTACTGAGGTTACTTGATCCACTAAACGCCAATAGGGACTGTTATTTCCTAACCCCCGACGGGTCTGTAAACAGCCAAGGACCAGATGCCAGACAGCAGATAATGAACGAACTAAGTAATGATGACTGGGATCTCGTTGCTAACGCCGACGGAGAGATATCCTGTGATGCAGCACTGGATTTGGAGCAACCAACTCCTGACGGCCTGAGAAATTTCGTAGAAGAGAGATATGATACCAATCCACTCCAAGAGGACAGTGACGGCGATCTAATTGCAGATAGGCATGAGATTGCATTCGGTTATATCGAATTAGGTACTCACTGTGGAGTTCCCGTTTTTGGAACTATCAGTCTTCAATCACCTTTCAGTGAGTTCATGTCTGAGCCCGGTGATCTTACCTGGTTCGAGCAAGACATGGATGGCGATGGGAGATTGAATGGTCCCAGTGACTGGGATACTGATGGCGATGGTATGCCAGATGGTTTCGAATATTGCTATGGGGACCTTCTAAATCCGTCCAATGCGACTGATGCATTCGGGGATCCAGATGAAGACGGATTGAACAATGTTGAGGAGTACGAAGTTGCCTATACTTGGGGGCCATCAAATTTCACTGATCCAGAAGAGTTCGATACTGATAACGACGGAATGCCCGATGGCTGGGAATATCTCAGTGGTATACATCCTAATGACGGTAGCAATGCAGACGATGATCCAGACTTCGATGGTTACGACTCGGATGGAGACGGGGGAGTCAGATATTCTGACATGGTAGGAGTATCAACAGTACAATCAATAATGGTTGAAATCGGAGATTATGTTACAGTAAATAAGACAATCATCTATGTTAGAACAGTCCAAGATAGTGAGTATGTTAACATACCCGTCAAAACACTCACTGCCGGCTGGGTATATCACATCAACGTGGAGGTCGGGCAGGAAATTTCCAGCAGACTGCAGGACTTGGTAATAGTGGTCGAGGAAGATGAGAGATTCACAAACCTCGATGAGTTCAACGCTAGGGATAGGGATGGGGACGGAGCTGTTGACGGCAGATCCACGGACCCACTCTCTCCAGACACAGATGGAGACGGCCTAATTGATGGAATCGAAGTAATCGGATGGACAATCAGAATCGTCGATCATGGTGTAAGGGATGTTATCGTTCGAAGCGACCCAGGGGCCTATGATACAGATAGGGACGGATTATCTGATGCTGTGGAATACTTCGAGACATTCACTAATGCTACAGACAAAGACACCGACTCTGATGGTCTAGAGGACTTTACCGAGGCTATCGATGGATTTGTCTGGAATGGCTCCGTTTACTACACTAATGCATCCGCCTTCGATTCAGATAACGACGGCCTGGAGGACGGTGAGGAGGTAGTAGATGGCGAGGATCAATACATTACTCACGCTAACAACGCCGATAGTGATGCCGACGGACTGAACGATGGCGGAGAAGTACTGTTTATCCCGCGACCATGGCAGTCGGCAACGAATCCCTTGAACAACGACACCGATGGTGACTCCCAACCTGATGGCTGGGAGATGCAAGTATTTTCAGTACAGCAGAATACCAATAGTCACAGCCTGTGGGTGGTAACAGACTGGTGGTTACCTCCTGGCTGTGATTCAATGATGGAATGCGGATTAGGTCCCGGTGGTTGGATCTGGAAGAACTATCTGGATGGCTTCTCCTCCTCCGGAGATAGAAATAATGATGGGATAATAGATCCAGAATATTTCCTTTGGGAGTTGAATATCTCAGGATTCTTCATTCCCGATGGAGGGAGATGGGCATTAGATCCCTCTTACGGGTCTATCCCGGATTCAGTTTTCGATATAGATAATGATACTTTGATGAATTCCCAAGAGGCACCTGACAGATGGGATACAAACCCAGTATCCCACGATACAGATGGCGATAAGTTACCAGACGGTTGGGAGGTAACCTACTCCGAGGAATCACTTATGATGGGACTAGTCGACAATAATACTCTAGATGCACTGGGAGCTAGAGGCCCAATGGACCCCAGAATGCCTGATTCCGATCTAGATGGTATAGACGATGGACAAGAAGATTTCGACGAGGATGGACTAAACCGTACTAATCTGATGAACAGGTATTGTCCAGGGTGGAATAATCCACAGAATTCTGAGTGCCATATTGATCACATGACAGAGGCTGGTTTAAGATTCTACAACGATCTTGAGAATTATACTAATTTCGAGGAATATCAGAATGGTACCAACCCAGTCAATCCAGACAGTGATGGTGACATCTGGGAAGACGGCTCAGAAGTATATCATCAAGATCAGGATGATGACTCTATGTGGGCCGGATGGGAGTATTATTTCGGCTTTGACCCGATGGATCCGGCTGACGCCAATGTAGACTCCGATGGTGATGGCTTCGTTAACAAGTGCGAAAATAAATGGAACACTCATCCGAAGGACCCAACCAGCTTCCCCTCCCAAGGCGAACTTTGCGACATGTTCAACTAGGTCATCAGATATTTCAGGTTCCAGAGTTGTTCCCATGTCATGGTGGATATTTCCTACTACTGCTGATGTTGGAATCAGATCTTTTTCTAATACATTAGAGAGTGTCTTAAGGGAGACAACTTTGGGAATGCAAGAATATCAGCTTTTAGGAACAATTAGCGAACTCAACTCAGTTGTAAGGCACACCTCTGCCTGGGCTGTACCTATAATCGGCAACGATCTAGAAAGAGGACTAGTTAGGTGGTTAGAAGAGGTTCTATACAGGGGGTATGGTGAAGGACAGTGGCTTGTGGATGTCTCCATTTCTGTTTCAGACGACTATATTTCTGGTCATGTATCTTGGATAGACTCAGATTTGGCAGATAGAGAGATTGAAGTCAAGGCTATCACAATGCATGAACTGATTCTAGAGGAGGTTCGAGATGGAGAAACAGTCAGTGGAAAAATCCCTGATGTGCCAGATTTTGAAGGCCCGGGATGGACTTCACAAGTTATACTAGATATCTAGGATAATGCTTCCATCAAGTACAAAGCGCCACTGATTACTATGCCAATCATAACTCCATTTCTGATTAACTCAGATCTAAGTGATTTCAACCATTTCTTTCCGATTCTGGCACCAATTAGGGCTGAAATAACTAGTACTATTATCAGGCTGTAATGGGAGTAAATATCATCACTTCGGTATATCAAATATACAGGTATCCTAGACAAATCTACACACAAAGCCAAGATACTTGCTGTGGCAGCATATGACATCTTATCAGGAATTCTCCTAGAAAGAAACATTGCTCTAAGGGCTCCCTGATGGCCCGAAAGACCTCCCATGAAACCGGATCCAAAACCCCCAATTCTGTCATTCGACTCAGGAATCCTATACCCTGTCCATCTTTCACTAATTGTGAGAATCGGGAGGATCATCAATGCCAGCCCTAGAATTCCCAAAAGAGGCTTCTGAGGTACATGGCTCTGGAGAATGGCACCAATTATTGAACCTACAACTAGCCAAATTCCATATCTCTTGAATGCATCTATATCGACATTCTCCCATAGAAGGACCAGTTTTCCAGCATTGTGAGCTCCATGGACGATTGCGACAACTGCCACTGCCTCATGAGGGGGCATTACTACAAGTACTAATGGCGTCAATATTGTAGAGAGGCCAAATCCAGCAGGAACGGTGAGGGCCGCCGCGATAAAAGCACCAATTGCTACTAGTGCAAGGAACTGATCCACGACTAACGGAAAATATAGTCATTAAATTCAGTTTCCCCAAGAGATTATTCTTCTACATTGAATCTTTGGTAGACTTCATTAGTTGTTTGTGTAACTCTGATGAATGTGGTACATTTTGGTAAATCTTTGATTCTCCTGGCTCCTACGTAGGAGCAAGCCGACCTTACCCCTCCCAATATTGATTGAATAGTCTCTTCTAAACTTCCTCTATAGGGTACTCTTACCTCCTTTCCTTCTGGGGCTCTATGCTTGGCCACCTCGCCATAGTACTCCTGCATTGCTTTGGCTGAGGACATCCCATAGAATGACTTGTACATCTTTCCATTTTCACCTTCCACCAACTCTCCTCCCGACTCATCATGGCCTGCCAGCATCCCTCCCAGCATTACGAAATCAGCTCCAGCTGCAAAGGCCTTGGCTACGTCTCCTGGAGAGGAGCAACCACCATCGGCCATCACATGCCCTCCCAGTCCGTGCGCTGCATCAGCACACTCTGAGATTGCAGATAGTTGAGGGTATCCAACACCAGCAACCTTCCTGGTTGTACAAACCGAACCCGGTCCTATGCCTACTTTCACAACATCAGCTCCAGCTAAGATCAATGCCTCGGTCATCTCCCTTGTTGCCACATTGCCTGCGATTACTATGGAATTGGGATAGTTCCTCCTTACGTCCTTGATGAAATCTAGAAATACCTCCCTGTAACCATTAGCCACATCCACACATATCATTGACAATTCACCACTTGTGGACATCTTCTTCTTCAGTAGCTCCAAGCTATCTTCAGTCGATCCGCAAGTAATGGCTACATTCCTCGGGTCAATTCCATCATCCCACGCATCGGAACACTGTCTGGTGGAGTAGAATTTCTGTAGGCAGGTCAGCATCCTGTGGTTTTGAAGAATCCTAGATACTCCGAAAACCCCTGTAGTGTCCATGTTTGCAGCAACAATTGGAACTCCGGTCCAAGTGGCATCAGAATGTCTGAACTTAAAATCCCGAACTAGGGTCACATCGGATCTTGAAACCAGCGTACTACGCTTAGGTCTAATCAGTACATCATCAAAAGTTAGCTTAACATCATGCTCAACACGCATCAGGACCTTACTACTCCAACGAAGGTGGACTTAAGATGATTCTGATGGGAAAACTCAGGATAAAACAGGCCCTGGATTATCCCAATAACGCCATAGGACCCTCTGTTCACCATCGAAGGCGGTAAAGTACAATTTATTGTCTGTAGTAACCATCCACCAAGGGTTGCTGTCCCCTCCTGTGTTTCCATCAAGTAAAAATTCCGTACCTTCCTCTGTGCCATCTGTCCTCCAAAGCTCATTCCCATTTTCCCCATCATTGGCATCAAAGTATAGGTAATCCCCGACCACCAAGGTGTACTCGCCGTGCCAGTGAGCCCTAAAGCCCCAGTAGAGACTCCTGTTTTCTCCAGGATTTATGTCCTTGACCATAACCGTCCCCTCTTCAGTACCATCCGTCTTCCAGAGCTCTTGGCCGTGTATGCCATCATCAGCCGAGAAGTACAATTCTCCATTCAATACCTTCATTGGACCGTTAGGGAAGCTTGAATTCCCTCCTGGATTTATGTCCTTAATCATGAAGGTCCCATCCTCAGTATTGTCAGTTATCCACAATTCTCGTCCGTTTTGCCCATCATCAGCGGCGAATATCAGTTTGTTGCCGAATTTAGTCAGCCAATCTGGCCAGCTAGAATTGTTAACGCCTGGCCAGATATCTTTAACGACGTTTGTTGAGAACGCATCTCCCTGACTGTAGTGAAGCTCGTTCCCATGCACCCCGTCATCAGCTCTGAGGTATATGCCTCCGGAGGCAGGTGTCAAATACTGAGGGTTACTACCTTGGTTTCCAGGGTTTATGTCCTTGACTAAGAATAAACCCCCTCCGAGTTGGAGGCCGAATCTGTACAATTCCCTGCCGTAACTTTCTGTTTGCGCTGTAAACCATACTTGATTTCCTTTGTACACCATGTCCCTTGGAACAGAACCATCCCAATCTGCGCAACATTGTACGATCCCGTTTTCATCTGTCCATGAACTCGTTTCCGGCTCAATATTGGCTATCATCCTGGTCCCAGCAGTTGTGCCATCACTGATCCATAGCTCCTCTCCCTTTGGGTATCCCTGTTCTCCAGTACCTCCTTGTGCTAGAATACTGCTGAATACCACTCTGTCACTCGCTCCCCCTTCTCCTGGTATTGCCACAAGTTCTGTGATTCCTGCATTATCAAATTCACAACCGTCGCAGTAGTAGTCCCAATTACTCCAGAAATCGTAGACAAGATTAGTCCCCTCTTCCGTACCATCACTTACCCAAAGTGTTGGAAATCCTCCGTTATTTTCTGCATACATATACATTGAGGCAGTGAAGAAAATTTTATTGTTTCCAGCAACTATTTCCTGGTCGTTGAAAATGTTATCCCACGACAAGTCAAATGTCGAATCCCAGTTATTACAGTCATCATACTGATCCCCAGTATCAGGATCTGTAGAAACAATACAATCTTCCCCTCTAATATCTTTTACAATATGGCTCCCAGAAAGTGTACCATCACTTCTCCACAGCTCCGCTCCGTATTCTCCATCATCAAAAACGAAATACAGTATCCCATTCATTATTACTGTTCTTTGGGGCCCCCAGTCATGCTCCTCGGTGGATTCATTGAATATTCTCCCTAGATTGCCAGGGCACTCTCCGATCGTATACTCTACCTCATCATAAGTGACCAAACCGTCACCTTGAATCCCTAAGCCTTCTCCATTATCATACCCCACATTAATCATTGAACCAGGATTGTCGATAGGACAATTATCAATCACGTATGCCGTAGAATATGTCAGACTGTCCAGGGTATCTTGCAATACTGAGATGGTTGCTTCTAATTCGACAGACGCTTGTTGGCTTTGTTGGAGATCCGAGACTAGATCGGAGATTTGGTTTTCAAAGTTTATGATTTCCTGGTCCATTGAATCAACTGCCTCCTGGAGATAGGTATTATTCCCCTCCGACTCGTCAAGCTGTTGTACAAGTTCATCCCTCTGGGTCGTTAAATCTTGTATCTGCAACTCAATTTCTGAGATTCTAAGATTTAGCTCATACAAGTCATTAGTCAGAGAAATTTGTGTGGCGTTAGCCTCGAGGAGCGAGCTTTCCAGGGTCGATATTTGTTCCAAAGACTCATCATAGTCGGCTACAGAGTCAGCTAGTTCTGATTCGAGATTATTTATTCTTTCATCATTTTCAGAATCATTACCTGCACATCCCGAGAGAACCGAACTGAAGAATAGCAACACGATGACTGCGGACCTGAGCTTCATGTTACTCCTTGATACGTCAGATTATTAGAAGTTCCTCTCCAATCCGCAGATTCAGATGAAAAAAAGGTTAGTCAGAAACCAGTGAGATAATTTGGTGCTCGTGCCGGGATTTGAACCCGGGTCGTCGCCTCGAGAGGGCGACATGATGGACCGAACTACACCACACGAGCGGTAATAGTGCCACCCACCTTCCATATTTGAAAACAGTGGGTACTATCATTA
>CAXHFM010000056.1:0-7587 GCA_964016345.1 uncultured Candidatus Poseidoniales archaeon
ATGGAGCCTTCTTGATCAAGACTTGCAATCCATGAAATGCCGGCTCCTAGATTGATGTTTAATTCAGGTTCTTCTACGTCTGCCAGAGTCATTGAAATTCCCTCATAATCGAACCACTGCGTCTCAATTAGCGCCCATCCACCGGTGGCTAAATCCATGTCTGAATAGCCCCCTACTATTACCTCGGCATCGACCAGAGATATGGCCACTAAGCCTAGTTCTTCTGAGGACGCCCTGATTATCCATTCTCCTGGTTCAACTGAGGCTGTCCAGTTTCCATTCCAATCTCCGTCTACAATCGTCTTTACCGGAGAGATCTCATCTCTGACGTAATTAGATGTCGGTATTAACTCAAGTAGCAATGTGTCTGAGACTGATGAGAATTGATCCGTATCGATGTATGAAATTTGACCACTTATCTGAACTAGTTCAGCCATCATCATCGAGTCTATCTCCAAGGAAGAATTTCCTAACTCGAAATCCCTAGAGATGTCGGAGAATCCTTCTGCTGACGCCTCTAAACAATAGACATCTCCTACAGATTCGTATGAGGACCAAAACCCAGAACTGTCTGAGTATTGGACGACGGTTTGGGGGCTTGGTGAGTTTTCGGCACATACTCCTGGAAGGACACTGATGGTAGCGTTGTTGATCCCTTCTCCTATGTTGTAGAGGTCGTTATCATTCAGGTCCCAGAAAATGTTACCACTAACTTCTGCGAGTCGGTCGGCTGAGAAATTCAACTGGCCGTTATCTCCGGATGAAAGTACTACGTCATTAGTTTCGAGGATCCATTTTATGCCATCTTCCTCATTTTCCATCGACATTGACCAGTAACCGGGGAATAACATCACTTCAGAGATCCCAGATGAGTCCGTTGGAGCGAGATCGATTTCTCCGAGTCCCTCGTTTGAGGTAGCAACAATTCGTTTTCCTAAGAGTGGTGCCCCTGTAGTCTCAGTCAGGCTAATTGAAACCGATGCGGCCTCAACCGTCGATAGAGAGTGATCGGTTGAGGCGTTTTCTGGTGATGACACGATATGTGCCCTGAGTGTTTCAGTTGCCCCCTCGCTGTTGATGAGCGATTCTACGCTCAAAATCCAATCGCCCTGAGTAATGTGGTCGGACCAGCTTCCGTTGGAGTCTGTTGTTTGCGTCTGTGTCCAGCCTGTTTCGTCGTTGATTAGCTTGAAAACCTGATCAGAAAGTGCTCCTCCAAACTGGTTTGTAAGTGTGACACTAACTCTCCACTCAGGCAAGAAGGCGGCGATCCTGTCTACCGATCCTCCCTCAAGCGGAATATCGAAAGGTACGACTTGCGAAGACAGCATAGTTCCGAATAGATCCCCTTCTGTAGCATCGGAGATGGATACTATCACGCTGTAAGATCCTGGTTCCAGTGAAACCTGAGCTAATCCCTCACTAACCCACTCAGGCCCGTCATATGTTACATTCTTGCCCATGCCTGCCTGGGAGACTGATGCAATCTCGAAATCATAAGATACTGGCGTGCCATTTGAGAAGTTTAGATCTCCAGAATTATCCATGAACATCTCAAGAGAAAGTGTCCCGTTGGGAGGAGAGAGTATCATCTCTACAGAGAAGTTCTCAGAATTTATTGACTTGGTCACCGGCGTGTAGGCGATGTCTGAGTCGACTATCTCGAATGTCCAATCCCCATCAGGTAGAATCATCTGGAACTTTCCGAGATTATCCACTGATTTTCTCCACGTAACATCATAATTTTCATTTTGAGCTGTTACTGTCAGTTGCTGCCATCCAATGAGGTCGGAGGAGTAGAAGTTATTAGCCCTAGAGACACTTACCAGGCCGAAAACATTTGTTCCGGGTGTGGCCACCATTACAATATCATCCATTCCAGTTGAGACAGTAAACTTGGTGCCATTTACCAAGCCGGCTATCAGTCCCTCGACTGTGGCGTCTACTAATGCTCCTTCAGGTAAAGTTACAGTGAACTGCCCTGATTCATTTGTGATGGCAGTTGTAGAGAATCCGTCCCATACGAAGCTGACCACGGTATCGGCTCCAATGACCTTTCCATCATCTGGATTGAACAATGCCGAGGAGTTCTCTTCGTAGTAGACCGTGCCTGAAACTTCTACACTGGTTACAAATTCAAACTGCATGCTCATATCAGACGAAACTTCGAATTCTTCCCAGACCTGCTTGGAGTCGGACAGAGTGTATTCTACTATCCATTCACCCGGGGTAAGCTCGATTTGGTATTTCTCTTCTTCAGCAGAATATGTAGCGCTTACGGGGATAGATTCTCCATTCGCCTCGGAAAGAGAAACGTTCAGATCGGGAACGTTCGAACCTTCATCTATCATCTCAAAACTGACATCAAACATATCTGGAACAGGGGATGTGACCAATGCGTTTGCAAAGATCTCAGAGTCGAATGGGAACTCTTCGGTTATCTCAGAGAATCCGTCTTGGTCTACATCGATAACAACTGAGTAATTTCCGGGAGGTAGGGGTCCGACTCCATAGTCTCCCAATTCGTTCGGATACATCCTGCATGGAGCGTGCCCTGAGTCGGAGCAGTCGGCTATTGCATCCTCAAACTCTGACGAGTCATCCAATAAAGCCGCATAGCCATCAATTACTTCACCTGACGAATTGATTAGCTTCCCACTGATTAAACTGCCCTGGATGTCAATCTTCTGTACCTGATTGATTGCTGAAGGGACAGCGAATGAATCATCCAGCTCAACTCGGGTCCCATCATCGAGAATCGCGGTTACAGAGTAGATTCCTGGAATCATGTCCCTGAGATGGAACGTTCCTGCTTGAACCATAGGTCCACTAAATATTCCATCACCGGAGAATTTTCCAGTACCGTTTATTGTTCCGTAATGATCTAACTGTTCTGAAGTATCCGTCTCAAAGATTCCCGATCCCACCAGTGAAGAGTGGCTGAGTCTCTGGGTAAATTCTGTGGATCCATTAGAAGTGAACCTTCCTGTGGCATTCACAGACCCATCGATTAAGAAGAGCCCTGATAATAGCTCGCAGACCGAGAAGTTTTCCGGCATAGTGTCATTATCCCCGCATTCTACAATTTGTGAGTCTTCATCTGGGTTGAAGTTGATTGTACCGCTGAGAGAGCCCCGCCCTTCGAATAGCCCCTCTCCTACGAGGGTATGATTATGCTTAATTTCCTGAGTGTAGTTTCCAGTAAAATCTGTGATAGTTGAGATCGATGTTGTAAGGACAGTGCCTTGTCCTGTGAATTCGACTTCCCCGATTCCATTGAATGAAAGCTCCTCTCCTGAGACTTCACCATCAGAAGTAGAGGCGGAATAAGGGGATATATCGATCTCGTCCCACTGTGGCACCAGTTCTACCGTGGATCCTGTGATAGCCGTTCCATCATACTCTTCGATAGATGCCCAAACTAGTTGCCCAGTAGCTTGAGCAGAATCAACAAATAGCGACATTTCGATTACTTCATCGCCATTGGAATGGCCATCGAATGCTGAAATATTTACGATCTGCTCTGTTAGCCACGTGGATCCTGAGACGTTGCCAAGTATTCCCGTTACGGGATTTAGCTCCCTGGATTCTTCGTTCTCTTCTGTAAGGATCTCAGTCATGCTGTAAGTACCTGTCATCATTGTTGATCTGGCCTGTTCTAAGTTGGGCTCTCCGAAGAATGCCGTAACCTTGATTTTTCCTGCAGGCACGGTAAACTCGAACATTCCGTTCTCGTCTGCGTCAGTGGTTCCGATAGGAATCCAGTACGTCCTAGGATCCCTGTCTGTCACTATCCCTGTCATCTCGTCGGCGACTTCTTCCCCGCTAAAAGCGTCTCTTTCGATGAGGAGTCTGGCGTTGGGCACAGGGCCAATTCCATCCAATTCAACGGTTCCTGAAAGGGTAGCACCGCTGTAGTACTTTAGAATCTTGACTTGGGTGTTAGCGGACCCTATGGTAGGATCGTCGCAATTGTCATCTAGCTTCTCCCCATCTTGGTTCAGTTCACAGGGAAGTTCATACCAGTTCGCCAGAACCATGTGATTCATCATAGCTCCGGGCAGGGGGATACCGGGCTCTAGGTAGGATCCTGGTGTCCCGTACATGTAGAAGTGGGGCGCTGGTTGTGAGGCGTCACCGGGAAGGCCCAGCGAAGAAGACCCATATCCAACGTATGTCCTAGCAACCATTGTGTCAAAGAAAGCATCTTGATGGTTGTAATCTATGTCTACCATCTGTATCATTTCGCTAGCGTCGGCTGCGGCGCCTGATTGCTGTCTTACTACATCATTGAGATATTCTTGCTCATATTCATCGGCAGTCCTGAGAATTATCGGACCATCTACGCCCCTCTGAGTCTGATAAAGAGTGGAAATATAGTCATCCAGATCTAACCCAGATAATCCAGTTGGCGCATGGAAGATTCCCGTGGTCTGCCCCCTGTGATAGTTGTAATCGGCATAATACGAACCGCCCAATGGGTAGAGTCTGTTGTCTACTGCGAAATATCTGATATCATTGTTCCTTTCAGTGGTGACACCGAGGCCGGCCTCGTAGTCTTGCACGTCATAGAATACTTCTGTTGTAATCTGGTGGTATAGGTCCACCAATTCTTCCATGCTAAATGCCTGAACCAAGAAAGCCCTTGCCATTGCTAGTTTCGAATTCTGTCTGTGGAGTCCTGTTGAAACATCATCAAAATCCTCAATAAGATCGCTGGTATACCTGTAGTTTCCAATCATGTAGTGAGTGGTTACTTCGTCGTAATCGCTCACCCTTCCTCTGGCCTCATCGAAGGACGATTTAGCTGTTGATTCGTTAGATTCTTCCAGATACGGCTCCGTATCAAAGTATACTGCCCAAGATTCATCAGAAGACGGGATTCCGTTTTCGTTTAGCTGGAATCCTTTGAGCAAATCTACCGATCCATCATTAGCAACCACTTGCATGGACCTCTCGACTACTAATTGGGAGTCTCCCACACCGATTGACATAATTGTTTGGAATTCGTTCAGCTGAGATTGCTCCATATTATCGAGCAATACTGATTGGTAGTCTGATGTCATCTCTCCAGAGTTTGACCTCATATCCCCCTGGGTGAGGGTAGCGATGAACATTGCTAGAGTGTCCTCTTGACCCTGTGATAGCAGCATTCCCCCACTGTGGGGAATTCCTGATTGGAAGTTATCAGCGACAGTCGGATGCTGTCCTTGGGTGAGTGCTTGGAAACCATAGTCCCACCACGAAACAAAGGCAGGCCTCTCACTGAAGCCGACTTCTGTGTCCTGTTCAGAAAGCCATTGATATGCTGTATTCCAATCTGCTCCGTTAAAACCTGGGCCAAAGGTGCCCATGTACCTTAGCATCCCAGAGTCAGGGTCATACTCTTCATCCTGGAGTACTGAGAAGTCTCCGATGGACCAACGTAGGAAGTCGGGAGCTATTTCGTAGATAGCCTGGTCGACGTCGGTAGCCGCCTCTTCCCCGCGCGGGATTCCAGAGTCTATGCCGTAAGTTGCGTGCTGACTTGCAACGAGAAGAAAAACCATCATTAGAGCTGGTATTCCAGGATGCCTCCTAGATGCTGTGAAAGTCGATCTCCTCCTAGCGGAGGGATTGCCGATTCCAGCTCTACGATATTCCTTGAGAAAATCTGCGGGATTAGCTGCTTTCCATAACATTGCAATACCCAGTCCCCCTACAACTGCCATTGCAGGTGTTGCATTGAAAATAAATCTGCCAGCACTCCAGGCCATGTAAGCTGCGACTATTGTCCACGATCCCAATAGAAGGTGGCTTTGGCGATCTTTTCTAGCACCCCTCCAGATTAGATATACCGCGCATGATATGGCAATTATGGAAACTATCGGACCATAAGAAGCGAATAGGACCCCTCTACTTGGTGCCTGTGCTTCACCGATGGTGCCGAATATTTTATTTTTGGAGAAGTAGAATCCTCCTGTGAATAGAATATCCCATCCGTTGTATATGTTTAGTGCCTGTAGAACATAAAGTGAGAGCAGTATTGCACCGAATAGAGCAGATCCGCTACCAACTACCAAGAGCCAAGGCTTGTCTCTGAATGAACAGGTCACCCAACCCAAAGCAACTGTGAATCCAATGATGTAAAACATTGGTTGGAAACCACTGGGATCGAAAAGAAGATCCAACCCGGGCCACATGTAGAAAGGCAGTGGAATTAGGAATGCAGTGAAAAGCATCTGCAAGGAAGCCGCGGTGATTGGAAGGCTATCCCTGCCTCTGAACAGATTGAGGAATGCTTGTACGGAGAAAGCTAGGAATAAGATTCCTGGACCGTATACGAATCCCTTCCATCCCAGTGCAACTGCGGCGAAGGAAATACCAGATAATGTGGCACAGGACATGACCATTGGATTCCTCATCCACATCTCTCTTATTCCAGCTATCAGGTACAATGGATTTCTACTGGTCTCGTTGAATAGTCTTTCATCTCGTATCCCCTCAACGGCCCTTACCCAGAAGTAGAACGCCATCGAGATGAACAGAAGTGCGAAAGAGTCGTGATCTGCCAATGCAAATGTGGAGTGGCCGATGTGACCTGGCATGAGAGCGATTAACCACGCAGTGACGACTCCGGCGAGGTCACTGTGTACCCTCCTTGCTATTCCAGCCAGGGGAAGTACGATTAGAGCGCCGTAGATTGCTGGCATGGCAGATACGCTCCACCAGACCATCTCCTCTTGAGATAATCCTGTGAGCCAGTTAAGACCCAGTCCGCCAAGAGCAAGGGACCACGAGAATAATGGTGGCCTGGGATTGATCACGCCCATAGGGTACGAGCGATCAGAGTCGAAGATGAAGTGACTTCTCTCAGCTACGACATAATCGATGACTCTCTTCATGTACCAAGGATCAGAACCTCCTGTCATATCCCACAACTGTGTTCCGGTAGCGTTCATTGCTGGAAGTACGTTCCAACCGGTCCTGATTGCCAGGGAGACAAGCAGAGCCATGGAAATCATTATTCCGTAGTAGTTAGTATTCCACCATGCCCTCAAAGCGCTGTGATCCCTCAGTGGGGCCGTGTCTCCGAAGTATCCCCTAATTGAGAGGACGTAGGCTGCAACGTTAGACCAGAAGATCAGGAAGAACCAAGCAGCTGCGGAAGTACTGTCTCCGGAGCTTGCCGGAAGTACTTCAATGCCCAGTGGGTTACCGATCTCGACTAATCTTGCCATGGAGTAAAGTACCCAATTTACAGCTATCAAAGCGGCCATGACCTGCCATCTTTCAGATCGGAAGAATGCCCATACGAATATCACCAAGGCTGTTATCAAGGCCCATACCGAGCCTAGATATTGGTGTTCAGAGTATTTTAGCAGAGCATTGTCGACGGCCTCATTGTCAACCAATGTTGTATCTCCAGATATTGAGCATAGCCATAGAAGCGGAATAAACTGAACCACAAATACAAGTGATAGGATTGACATCATCTTCTTTGATGAGTCGTTTTCAATGTCAAATGAGGGGACCCCTGAGAAAAGCTTTCCTTCTCCGGGCTTATCTAGCTGTCTCTTATACACATCTGACGCTGCCGACGAACAT
>CAXHFM010000057.1:0-7543 GCA_964016345.1 uncultured Candidatus Poseidoniales archaeon
GCTTCTCGGTCATCTCCTCGTATACCGATGTGATGGCGGATGCGTCTGCAGTGCATGCTTCGTTCTCCAGGCAGTATGCGATGGCGGTTGATGCGGCTTCGAGCATTGTTGCCTTGTCCTCTGAGTACCTCATCTTTCTATCGTCGTCCCAGTCGTGCCAGTCCCCGTGTTCCATACGAGCGTGGCACCACTCCTCCTTCTCTTCTGACCAGACCTCTTCTGTCCTGCAGTCGAATCTTACCTCGTCTTCATCCGGGCAGTCGTAGTACACGACCCCGTCCTCTTCCCAGAGGCATATCCTTTCCTCGGATTCGGTCACGCACACTTGCCTGTCCTCGTACCATTCTCCTCCGGCGGCCTCGCAGTCCTCTTGGGTTGCGTAGTTGTCTTCGGTCTCCTGAGCGTCATCGTCCTCTCTTTCGGCATCCTCTGAGTCGTCCTCGCTGTAGCACTCCTGCCTCTCCTCGGACCAGGTAGCCCCAGCAGCCTCGCAGTCCTCTTGGGTGGTCTCGTCATCGTCCGCTGGATCGGGGTCTGTCCTCAACGGGACCTCCTCCTCTGCGAGCTCATCCTGAGACTCGGCATCGATCTTGTGCTGCATCTCGGCATGCTTGCCCTCCATGTTGTCGATCATCTCTTGGAGTTGTTCTGAGTCAGCCTCGCAGGCCGTCTCCTCCAAGCAGAACCTCAGAGCGATGATGAGTTCCTCGCCGGCTGCGACCCTCTGCTCGAGGTGCTCAACCCTGTCGTCCATCCTGTCGTCCATCCTGTCGCTCATCATGTTGCGGATGAAGTCCTTGGCTCCCTTCTTCATTCGGCTGTCCTCGGACTTCCTTTCGTCCCAGTCCTCGTCGTCTGTGGCGTCATCGACCACTCCGGCCATCCAGTCGTCCTCTGCGTACTCTGGTGCTGCGAACTCCTCTAGGCTAGCGCCCACGGAGGCCCCCGCTAGGAGGGATATCACAGCCAGTGCTACCAGGCCAGTCGTTCGTGCTCTAGTCTTGCTCTGTGCGGTTCTGTTTTTGTCGTCCGTCATCTTGCTCACTGAAATCCCATAGGATGCAAAACCATATTGTATTGTGGTCCAAATGCTTGAATTTATGTGAAAAAAGGTGAAAAAGGTCTGAAATCGTCTCCGCTAGCATGACTGTTATATCGATTGAGTGCTCTGGACCTCTCATGACTAGGTTCAGCATAGTGGCCATCGCCGCGCTCGTCCTCCTGAGTGCCATGGCCATGCCGGTTCAGGCACAAGAGGAAGAAAGCGTAGAGTCGGAGAGCAATGTGATCGTTGACGTGGTGTTGCCGGTGTCTCTGGCATTCATCATGTTCTCATTGGGAATCGGCCTGACGATAGAGGACTTCGCTCTGATATTCAGGGAGCCCAAGGCATTCGGGGTGGGCATCGTGAATCAGATGGTGGTGCTTCCGCTCATGGGCTTCGCAGTGGCTACTGGAGCTGGTCTAGAGGGAGAGCTGGCAGTCGGGCTCATCATACTGGCCTGCTGTCCTGGGGGGGTCACTTCCAACATAATCACGAAGCTCGCGAAGGGGGATACAGCCCTCTCGATATCCTACACGGCTGTGGTTTCAGTCGTTACGGTCATAACTCTCCCGATAATAGTCGGATTATCCATGGATCACTTCATGGATGGGGCCAGTGCGGACTTTGAGGTCCTGAGCCTAGGTGCGCAGATGTTCGTCCTCACGGCTCTGCCTGTGGCCATTGGCATGGGAGTCCGATCCTACAGCCCTGACAGAGCTGATGCGATGGAGTCAGGCGTGAGCAGGGCTGCGGCAGCTCTGTTCGTCATCATCGTCCTAGCCGCGATTGCCAGTGAGTGGGACACGCTGATGGACAACATAGGGACGCTTGGACCCGCTGTCGTTGGACTGAACATCATCATGCTGACCATAGGCTACCAGAGCGCGAAGTTGCTTGACCTCGAGGCTGTCAGAGCCACCACGGTCGCCATCGAGAGTGGTATACAGAACGCTTCTGTGGGGATAACCGTGGGTGGCCTGATAATGGCACCAGCCGCGGGCGAGACCCTATCGACTCTCAGTCTCCCTTCGGGAGTCTACGGGGTCTTGATGTACCTCGTGATAGCGCCGTTCCTCTTCTGGAGGAGGTCTGTTGCGATGGCGGAGAGCGAGTAGCGCTCAGTCCTCGAAGACCTCGATCTGGGCGTTGCGCCTGACGAGTTCGGTGAACTTCGATGTGTACCTTGTGGCCCTGACCACGTGATTGTCTATCCAGTGGTAGTTCCCTCCCCTCGGCTTGCCCATGAGCAGTGAGTGGTACCTGAACCCCTTCTCCTTCAGCCACGCCTCTGACACCTCTCTGTGGTCCTCGGTCCTCGCGGTGAAGAAGCATATCTGGTGCCCCTCGTCATACCAACGGTTGATCGTCTCGATCGCATCTGGGTAAGCCTCGGCAGTCGCCATCCGCTCCGGCTCCTCGTTCGGTATGTCCTCGCCCACGGTCCCATCTATGTCGATGAGGTAGTTCTTGATGTGCTCCGGCAGAACCGGGCTGACCTGATTTCCAGTTTGGTCCTTCGAGTCTATCAGATCCATATCCTCCCCTGAACACGGTCGTACATAATCAATACTGGAGGGATGCTTCCGGAAAACGTACCCTAGCTTCCGAATTATTAACAAGAAGAGGGTGGACGCGTGGGCAATGCCTGGTTCCTGTGATAGGTCTCGCGAGGCCGCCGTGGCTAGGTCGATATCGCCTTCCTTCGACAGTGCCCTCTCCGGGTTCTTCGGTACCCGCCAGCCGAGCAGGGAGGACGCAGAGGGGTCGCATGCGGCTTACGTAGCGGCCCTCAGGGCGCACGGAACGGAGGTGACTGTTCTGCCCGCACTCCAAGAGCACCCAGACTGCTGCTTCACGGAGGACACTGCGGTGATAGTGGGAGATCTAGCGGTCATACCCAACATGGGCCACCCGACCAGAGAGGGAGAGCAGGAGGCCGTGGTCGAGCACCTGTCGGGCCGATACGAGATCTCGAGGATGCCGAAAGGAGCAAAGCTAGACGGGGGCGATGTGGTGTTCCACGATGATGCGTACTTGATTGGGATATCCACGAGAACCAGCAGGGAGGGCGCCGAGTACCTTGCGACCAAGGTCAAGGAGGCTGGATACCGCGCGGAGTTGATTCCAGTGCCATCCTCGACCCTCCACCTCACCACGGTCATGTCCACGCCCAGGCCCGGTACGATAATAGCCGCCGAGGGGCACTTCACCAAGGAGGTGCTGGGCCCTCTGGCCGAGGAGCTTCTCTGGGTTCCCAACAGGGAGACATACGCGGCCAACACGATCGGCTACTCAGATGACAGGGCAATAATCTCGGCTGGTTTCCCTGTCACCAGGGAAGTCATGCTGGACGCTGGATTCTCGATAACGTCTGTCGACATGGACGCGATAATGCAAGCAGACGGTTCTCTGTCCTGCCTGACTGTTTTCACCGAATAGCGCAAGTTTCGCAGTCTACGTTAAACATCATGCCTCCAAGGCGGTGCCATGCATGTAGCGGGCAAGGTGTTCCTGGGACTAGGGGCGGTGATGCTGATATTGGGCGGAATAATGACTGTAATCGGCGGTGACACAGTAACAGATGTGTCATGGGACGTCGAGGGAGAGAGTATCTTCGAGGGGCCCGATGGGACGTACTCTCACTCCGCCGACGACATCATGATCATCTACGTGGATGATAGTGTGGACTGCGAGAGCTTCGAGCTCACTTACACAAATGAGACCGGGGCATCTGGATATGATGCCGACGGCATGGATGACTCTGACGGCGATGGAAACACGACCAATGACAATGACTACCCATTCTTCACAAAGGAAGAATGCGCGGATGACGGAATGTCGGTCAGCAGTGGCGACGACCCATCGGGGTTCTACAGCATTGGGGAGTTGAACAATATGGAGAAGGGCGAGTATGAAGTGAGTTCTACCAGCTCGTTCTACACTGTCCCCTTCTTCAAGACACTCGCTGAAGCCGGAGGGGAAGTAGTTGGAGGGGTTCTCTCAATAATCGGGGGAGTTGGCCTTGCAGGATGCGGAATCTGTTCTCTAGCGCTTGGAGGGCTCTTGGCCCTGACTCTGACCGATAACAAGCCCCAGACCGTGATAGTCAACCAAACGCAAGAGTAAGCGTATGACCGTGCACTTGAACAGTTGCCGTTCTAGTCGCGTTCCATGGGCATTAGGGGCCACGTGACCAGTATCGCGGTCTTGCTCGTGCTTTCCGTCGCGCTGAGTGGTTGCATATCCAATGCGGATTCTGACGAGTCATCCACTCTGGTGGAGGTTCCTTTCATGGGGACCGTAGATGAGAGGGAGTGCTTCGATTTTGACAACAAGGAGAGATGCTGGCTACTCCACATCCCCGAGACAGCTACCTACGAATTCTGCCTATCAAACTCATGCCCACTGCTTATCGATGTGCATGGGAGAACATCAACAGCGGAGCATCAGAATAATTTGTCTGACTATCCAAGAATAACTGACGAGGACAATGCTATTCTGGTGCATCCGGAGGGAATAGACAATCGATTCAACATTGGGTGGTGTTGTGGGGACGAGGACGACGTCGGGTTCATTCTAGAGCTGATTGACAAAATCATCCACGACAGGCGTGCAGACATGAGTCGTGTCTACGTGACAGGATGGAGCAATGGATGCTACATGAGTAACGAGCTGGCGAGCGTAGCGAGTCACAAAATTGCCGCCGTGGCCTGCATGGCCGGCTATACCGATGAGCCATTACCAGCAAATTACTCGGCTATCCCTGTGATGGAAATCCATGGATTGGAAGACCAGATCGTGCCATACGGATCGTCCTTCACTACGGGTGTTCTACTCGAGGAGACCCTTGAGGGGGATGAGGGGGCAATTCAGAACATGTACTGGTGGGGAGGAGCCAATGAGTGTTCGGGATCCACACCGGATTTCGAGACAGTGGAATGGGATTACTCATTCAAGAGATTCACCAACTGCACTAATGGGGCGGATGTTGTGTTGGTGACCATGAACTACGCTCAGCACAACCCGTACCTGAATGACTACGACGGCTCAGACAGCCCGTTCTTCCAGGCGATTCTAACGGGAAACCCGACTGGAATAGATGCATCCCAGATGGCCTGGGATTTCCTGAGCCAGTACTCGAAGAGCGTGGAATTGGACGAGGGGTAATCGCGGGACCGAGCACTTGAACACCTAGTGTTCTTGTCGGAAGTCATGCGCACACGGCCATACACGGCCCTGTTGATGGTTATGCTGATGGCTTCAGCGCCATTGAGTGGTTGCTTCGGAGAGGAGGGAGGAGACCCCTCGTCCTCAGACCTATCGGTGAATCCGGAAGTAGTGGTTGCCGGGGCGTTCCAATCGGTCAGCTTGAGCGCATCAGAGGGCATGTCAGTCTACATCCCATACCTGATCAAGGACCCTGAGACGGGTTTCGTCCAGAACACTACTGTAGTCGATATCGGTGGAGGAGATACAGTCCTCCTAGAGGTGCTTGCCCCTCCTAGGACGGATGGCATATTCATGCTGGTCGGGGAATACGGCAGGGGCCATTGGCCAATCAGAGGCGAGAGCGAGTCCTGGGAGACATGGCTCTCCAGAGGGGGGGACGGTGGCATGGACAGCCAGGGCGCGATCAGGGTGCCCGCGAACAACTCTACCTTCGACAGCATGGAGGTCCACTCAGCAGTTATGGGAGGCCCAGTCTCGGTCAAGTTCGTTCCATCGATGAGACAGTCCTCTGTATCCACCGAGGAGGGAGGGGGGCACTCGAGTGGTCTCGTAAACGGCCGGGTGGTCTACGACAGGCTATTCGAGCTATCAGACCCCACTGACACATTGGACCCGGTGGATGGCAAGGCAGGCTACTTCGACAGGTGGGCTGGCCAGGGCAACGCGGCTTACGAGGACGCGGCCCTTTACATCATAGGGGAGCTGGAGGGATTCGGGCTCGAGGTCATAGCCCACAGGTACGAGTACACTGACATCATGAACGTGCAGAACCCAGAGGCGTACAATATCTGCGCGTACAAGTGGGGCTCTGTGGTCCCTGACGAGTGGATGGTCTTCGGGGCGCACTTCGACGTGGCCCCTCCAGCCAACGCGGTTCTCCTAGACCCCCACATCGTTGGTTTCAGGACCTACGGAACTAGGGCCGGCGCATATGACAACTCGGCTGGAACGGCGATGGTGATGGAGACCGCCAAGGCCCTGGCTGACTTCGAGACCAGGAGGACGATGGTCTTCTGCCTCTGGTCAGGCGAGGAGGGTGGCAAGAGGGGATCGGACTACTGGACTGAGTACTACGTCAAGGAGGACAACCCGCAGGTCACGGTGATGAACTACATCAATCTCGACATGGCTGGAGTCAACTGGCCCGGGGGAGGCGGTGCTCCACACGGTGACCCGGATCCCGAGATAGACGAGGACGGTTACCCGAAGGACAGCGAGGTGTGGCCCCTGAGGGTCTACATAGGGCCCGGCCCCAACCACGACCAGATAGACCAGCCGGGTATGGTCGGGCTATCGAACTGGATAGGTTCCGACGCCTTGGGGCTCGAGGAGCAGATGGGCACTCTAGTCGGCACCAACTACTCGGTGGACACCTGGAAGACGGACGTGTGGCTGGACATGGACAGGCCGGAGGTGATCGTCTACGAGGACACCACTGCGAGGAGCGACCACGCAAGCTTCCAGGACAACCTGGGCACTGTTACCGTGGGCTTCGGTGGGCTCGTCGACGGCTACTGGTGCTACCACCAGGTCTGTGACACCCTCGAGGAGATGGAGGACTGGATGGATACAACAGGCAAGGGTTACGGAGAGGAGAACAGCGGGGTCGCGAACGTGGTGAACAGCCTGGACATGATCACATGGTGGGCCCTGATGACCTTCTTCCACTGTGATGAGCAACCCGTATTCAACGCGCTTTAGTCGACGAGTGTCATTTTCAATTGACTACGATCATGTAGACAAACATGAAGACGATGAGATAGAGTATGAGCCTGTTTCCGTTCCTCTTCCTTTTCTCGATGTCGGCAAGTATCTGGTTGATTTTCTCTGGGTCCCCCTCTGCCTCTTCGAGCTTCTTTTCGTCTGAGCTCTTTTTGAGCTCTGCACCGGCGCCATCTATCAAGGCAGTACCGAGTAAATCCAATACCATGTGCGGGCTTGGTCACGCCTCCAAATAAACTATGCCACGGCAATTTTTTACTCGTCTAGATATTATACCGAACGGTCATTGGACTAGCATGAGTAATCCAACTAAGCTTGGGCGCTTGGAGAAGCTATCGGTCAACATCCTCACTGACACAAGCAAGATGCTCAAGGACGCCAAAACAGACCTGTTCGAGGATTTGGGTGGGAGGGTCCTCGAGGTGGGGGCTGGCACTGGGGTCAATGTGTATTTCTTCAAGGACCAGCGGGTCACTGAGTGGGTAGCGGTGGAGCCCGATCTCAAGCTGGCTGACGAGTGTGAGAGGGCCATGGAAGAAATGGGGG
>CAXHFM010000058.1:0-7538 GCA_964016345.1 uncultured Candidatus Poseidoniales archaeon
CACGCCTATGTTCGTCGGCAGCGTCAGATGTGTATAAGAGACAGGAATGTAATGGCGATCCCAACAAGAATATACGACTCTGCCGTAACTCCTCTTATGCTACCAAGTTTGATAATTATGTAAACGACAAATAGCGCGAAAAAGAACGCGTTTAAGACCAGATCGGAACCTACAAATGAAATTACAGGAATGACCGGGATAATCTCCGTAACTCCTGCCCAGAGGACTGCTAATAACTCACTTACAAAGGTCAAATCGAGGAAAATAGCGAAAGCTGCCCCCAACGCTGCGCCCGAGGCTACCCCCAGTGTCAGGGGAGATACTAGTGGATTTCCCAGCGCGCCTTGCATCAGGGCCCCAGCTATAGCTAATCCGATGCCAGCTATGATTGCAAAAACTACTCTCGGAACTCTATACTCCCATAGGATCAGCCTCTGAATTTCACTCCCTTCTTCTATCTGAAGTAAAATCTTAGCCGTAGTGAGCATGTCAAGGTTGACTGAGGACCCCTGCCCCAATGCGAAAATGGCGATTACAATGGTGCATAGACCGAGAAGGAGAATTTTGACAACGTGGTTACGGTTCTTATCCTCGTATTTACTTGATAGTGAATCCATTATTTCACCCAGATATTTCGTATTCGCATACGAATTTACCAACTCGTTCTATTCCATGGTAATCAGTGAAATAAGCATCTAGGTAGCTATCAGGCTCAATGTCCTCAAACAGATCTGGATGTAACATCTTAGCCAAGGTGGGAAGTCCATGAATCATCATCGGACCTGCAAATTCCCCAGACATAATGGCCATATTGCCATCAACCACAGCTGCCATTCCATCAAACCCTGGTCTGTCTGCTATGAATTCCATGTGGGATTTACATCTGTCTTCTTCGTCATAAGAATCGAATCCTATATCAAAAGTTATCCCATCAAACATTAACATATCTGGATTAGAATCCAAGATAGCTTCCATGTCTACGTGTGTGGTGTGGCCAGGTAAGTTTGAGAAAACATTCACCCCTCCTGCCATGTGTATGATGTCATTCCACTGAGAGGTTCCAGTCAGTACCACTGGGTCCCTAGTAAGAGAAGCATGGTGTTCCATTACGATTCTTGGCCTACTTGAGTCATCTATACCGTCGATCCTCGAGCTTACCATACCTTCGATTTCATCGAAATTATCGAACAATGATTTCGCTTCTGTCTGCTTTCCGAACAATTCGGCAATAACGCCAATCTCGTACCTAAGATTATCGTATTTGTAGAAATCCAAGCCCATCACCTTTATGCCAGCTGGCTCTAGTTTTTCCCGGATCGCATCTGTGTCGACCATGCCGTTAGTAGCGAATACAATATACAAGTCTGGTCTCGAATCCAGTAGTGCTTCGAAGTCAATTTCCGAGTGCGCACTTTTCTGGACCATCGGCGTATCTGCATATTCTGGCCATAAGGTCGATCCATGGAAATCGCCCGATACCCCAACGATAATTTCTGAATCAACATTCAGCATTCTCATCACCGTCGCAGCGTATGTGTTGGTTATAGCAACACGATCAGGGGAGCCTGAAAATTTATGATTTACCCCATTTGAATCAGTAACTTCGATATTGAATTCTGCAGCCTCCATCGTCCCATCTTCAGTAAATTGATAAGCGCCGAGGGAAAAGGTAACTATTATCGCGATCTGAATCAACGCTATACTGTATTTCTGCAACTAATCACCCTTCTTCGCCTTTCCCTAGGTCTCCCTGTTTTCTGAGAAATACCCCTGCCAACATTGCCAAAAACACAGAGCCTCCGAAGATCACTATGAGGCCAAAATCTCCGCTTTCCGATTCCTCGACAGTCACAAACACGGAATCAGAGTATTCGGAAACCTTTCCAAATGCCATCGTATTTACTCTGATACGATTTAGGCCAATTTCTGAGATTTCAATTATAGCACTGGTCTCCGTACCGTTGTAAGCTTCAATTGTACGGCCATTCTGAGATTGGATGATGACCGAATACCATTCTGACCCCTCAACCACATCCCAACTGAGAGTTACCGAGTCCCCCTCAGCGATTACAGAAGTAGGGACTCTTACATTCGGTTTCGAGGGAACAAAGTCAACAGTTATCGATAGACTGTCTCCATCTATACTGTAACCATCCATCAATGCCGAGATAACATAGTTGTATTCCCCATCCAAAGTGTCTGACAAATCTACTGAGGTTTCTGTACCCTGGTAGATTATTGCTCCATTCTCAAATAAACGATACCCCATCGAACCAGGGTATTCGCCCCATTCGATCGTAAAGTCCATTGTGGCCAAATCAGAATCCTGGGTGATAAATTGAGGTGTTGTCGGAACGTCGTAAGACAACAGCTCATATTCGACCTTCTCCGAATGAGATCCAGACAGCCTGTCTACAATTCTTACCCAATTTTTTACCGAATTATTGTACCAAAGCTCCCATGAAATGATTCCATCTTCATTATCTATGATTTTGTAATATGTGGTTTCGAAATCCCCTGCCGGCGTAGTGACTAAAACACCCTCTTCCTTGATGATGGTGTTGAATGTGTCATCATACCCATCGGGATGGCCGGGCACCCCAATCACATTGGTTCTATTGAAGTGAACGAAGATTTCCTGCGACAAACCAAATAATCCCGTTGAGGCTCCATCAGAGTCGGTAAAGTTCCATCCAAGTGTTCCCTCTGTGTAGTAAGATGAAGACTCGGGATCATCTACCCAGTAGGTATGGACGTTTAGGAGATTTTCAGAATCAACCCACCTGTAAGATCTTTCTTCGGGCATTTGATAATCTCCTGTAAGCCTCATTAGAAAGGCCTGTTTTTCTGTTCCGAAGGAATCCAGAATCATCTCTGTGCCGACCATTGTCATATCGATTTCTCTGATTGTACCGCTCGGTGTGTAATCGACCTGGTAGCCCCAGCTCATTCCAACTCTCCAAAGCTCATCGCCTGACTGTAACGGCAGAAATATTATCCTCAATGATTTGGGATTCAAAGTAGATCCATTCGAATTATTCGCTACGATATTGAACTCGACCATTCCAGGTCCGTCTGGAGTATGTTCAATCGATGTCGCGTAACCTCTGTAAATCAGGTTATCTTCATCAACTTCGCCATCATAGATGGAGTAGTAATCTGTGAATTCTCCCCCTTCCCAAGTCAGTGTGATGGGAGATACCGGAACTGTCTGTACGGGTGTTGTGAAAGTAGCATTATCTGGTAGTTCCAACTCAAGCTCGATTGAATGATTTAGCCAACCTTCTCCCTCAGTAACCAAAACTTGGATTGGAGGAGATACTTCATTCCCGGATTGATGGAATGACAAAATGGAAGTTTCCCCAACATTCATGTTCTGGAGTAGGAAAAAACCATCAGAATTTGTTACTGAAGTCGTCTTGCCATCACTAACTGCAATGCCAGCAATCGCTACTCCCTCTGTGTTTGTCACGAAACCATATCTACTGTTTTTGCCTTCATGGAATTCGAAATTATTTAGATTTGGATAACTAATACTGTCCCGTGAACCCCTCTCCATCTTGAAGTGGACGTAGCTCGTCGACTCATCATCGGAATCATGGTGCGCAATTAGCGTGTAGTATGAATTAACAGCATGGGGGCCGAATTCAGACAATCCGTCTTCGGGATTCTTAGTCTCAGAATATTCGACCAAATTAACATAGGCATTATCCGACTGAATGATTTGATTACCTTCATAGTTGAACATCTTGAAAGTAATCCAATTTTTACCCTCATACCAATCTAGTTCTAAGTCTGACTCCAGGTTAACCATGCGATAAATTACCGTGTGTCCATTGTTCATGAAATAGGCTCTAGCAACATGCTCACCAGTTTCCATTCCCGGGTATACGTATTCTCCATTGCTTGACCAAATTGAGTCCATCGAATCTACTTTGATTGATGTACTTCCAGCAATCTCCCCGGTAGATGTAAGCACAGAGCCATAGATCTGTAATGTCTGTTGATTCTGCTCTTCGCCATTGATCTGTCCGTTGGCATCCATCGGAAGGGCCATTGTGAAAAGTATGGCTACCACAAAGAGTGTTCTAGACCTTCTAAAAAGGCCATTATTTCCGATTCCAAAACGGCCTGGTGTTTTAGGGAAAACCATAGTAAAACCTTCACAAAGTCGCCTGGAACTTTTCTAGAGTCTTTTCGAACCAGTCTTCCGCGTAGTCATCATAGTCTGTGTCGCAATCTATTCGCTCATTGATCCTAGTTCCTCCCTTATTCTCTAGTACGGCATCCCATTCCTTTCCAGACTCGCAAAACAAATCAAATGCAGTATCCCCTAGGGCCAACACTGCGAACTCTAGGTCGCTCAGTGAGCCATCAGTCATTTCCATAGTGGAGTCATATAGGTCCTGGGCATTGACTGGCTGTTCACCATCTCCCCAAGTGCTGCATACGACGATTAATCTCTTACATTCTTGTAGCATATCTACTGTTACGTCTTCCATATCTAGAATCTTTCCAGCTAGATCAAAACTCGAGGCCATCCCAACTGCCGTCTCTGCCAACTCTTCCGCATTCCCAGTTTCAGTACCAAACATAACCATTATTTCATTTTCCATAGAAATCAACTCAATGCACCATCAGGGGCATTACGGCCCTCCCAAGATAGATCATCATTTCAAATTTAGGTTGCCCTAAACTCCATAAATCACCCTACCGACACCCCGTCATGGGCTACATATCAGAGCACACCCTATCCATTGTCGGGGTGATATCAACCCTTATTCTACTCTCCAGCTTCACTTATGGATTTCTTCTTGAGGAGGACAGTATCTCTTTCGCTGTCGATGAAGAGTCAATCGTTGGTGACGTTGAACAGATAACTTCTTTCGGCCCCAGAGTCACAGGCTCTCCCGAGGAACTAATTGTCGCTCAGTACATCAGCGATCGGTTCTCGGAGATTGGCTTGGTCGAAGTTAAGATAGAGGAATACCAAGTAACTGGCCATTGGTTCATTGACGCTGAACCCGAGGATCATCAGATTTTGATGCATGCACAACTTGAGCAAGGCGCTCAGAATATTCCCGGAATTCCGGACGGTTCTGCCGGAACGGCAAGAATCCAAATCGACTCAACAGAAGACTTGTACCATGGGGATGCATTCACTTTCCTAGGATACTCCGGGGCGATTCATAAACACGACAGTATCTTGACAGATTTGGGCAGAGGGACATTGAGTGATTTCTCCGCTGCAGGGGATTTGACCGATCTTGCAATTATCATAAATTATGACAATCACAGAAGTTTGGCTGATATCTACAAGAACTCAATAGACCAGAATGCGGCAGTAGTAATGATCTACAGCGACGGTGTGGAAAATCCTCCATTCATGACAGTAACGGTCAATGAGAGCGGAAAAAATGTGCCATTTCCAGATGCATATGACGGCCAATATGCTGATATTCTAATTCCATTCATATACATATCAGAATCCACAGCTTTTACCTTCCAAGATTTCATAGATAGAGCTTCTGATGATTCGACGATATACCCTGTGCTTGATGGTTTCTGGGAAGGGAGTAATGTAGGGATTAGAACTACGAGGGTTGTTTCTGGAGAGATCCCCGGTTCCGGAGATGGGGAGATAATAATCGGTGCTCATCACGATTCGTCCTACATAAGTCCGGGCGCAGTTAACAACGCAGTAGGTGTTGCACAGTTAATCGAAATAGCAGCAAGGCTTAGTGAGATAAATATGGACTCTACTGTTAAATTTATGACATGGGGAGGAGGGGAGCTCGGGTCTTTGGGAAGTCAGAAATTCCTAGAAGAGAATCCTGATGTGTATGGTGATGTAGACCTGTACATCAATCTGGATTCAACTAATCTAAATCCAACATTGGGACTTGGTGAACTTAGTGTTGATTCGTCAGATGATGGTATAGGTAAAGCAGTAGAAAATGCTAGGAGCAGAGTGATCTCAAACGGCTGGGAAGGCTATTCTGTGACTGTAAAGGATAGTCATGAAACAGGTCAGGGAGATTACCAATCTTTCAACTCATTAGGCATAAAATCCGCTGGCTTCTATGGGGCCGAGACCTCTCAGAATAATAGGCAAACGGACACATTAGAAATCGTCAATTATGAAGGATTGGTTCTACCGACTGAAATCATTTTACAACTTGTTTCCATGGAGGGTGGTTACAACCATGATTCCCCGATTATCAAGGTAGAGGCTCTAGAGGGTCAGTCAGAAACGTGGGTTTTCCCCTTTACTATCGCGTTGATGGCCGGTTTATCGACTGGAATCGGCGGACTCATAGTTATGGCTCTGAGGGAGATCACAAGAGAAGTGATGGCATTCACACTAGGTATGGCCGCCGGTGTCATGCTACTGATATCAATTTTCGACTTATGGCTGGAAAGGGCATTCGAATTCGGCTTCCTGTGGATTTCTTTCTCTTTCATCTTAGGGGCCGCTATGATTGTAAATTTGAATAGAATCCTAGGGAAAAATGAAGATGAGCTGAACACCGAACAACAACGACTTTACCAATCAGGAATTTTTACTGCTATTGCATTGGGGATTCACAACTTCCCTGAAGGTCTGGCAATTGGTGTGGCAGTTCTAGAATCTGCGCAATATGGCTTGGTGTTGATGGTAGCGATTGCGTTGCACAATATTCCTGAAGGCATTGCAGTGGCCGCCCCAATACAAGCAGGGGGAGGTGGTAGGCTGAAGGCTACACTTATCGCCTTGGCAACCGGCTTAACAGAACCGCTTGGTGCTCTATTTGCCCTATTGGTCCTGGGCTCCTTCCTAACTCCTCTCATGGTAGGCCTGTCGCTCGCATTTGTTGGCGGGATAATGGCAGTTGTAAGCTTCACAGAATTAATCCCACAGGCATTAGCCCAAAATCGGAATAGGCATATGGTTGTTGGCATGGTATTTGGGGCCGCTCTAATGCAACTAAGCCTACTGCTTCTTGGTTGAAATGAAGGTGAATCCGATGGAAGAAAATTTCAATTCCAGATTCCTAATCTGTATAACCGCCCTAGTAATGATACTAATTTGGAATATTTCCCCCTTGAAGACTACTCTGAATGAATCTATTTACTTCGATGAGGATTTTAATTTCTGGTCTGTTGAAGATGACGATGACGATGACGACGACGAAGATGACGACGACGACGATGACGACGACGATGACGACGACGAAGATGACGACGACGATGGGGACGATGACGACGATGACGGCGATGACGACGATGAGGACGGCGATGAGGACGGCGATGACGACGAAGATGACGACGATGAGGACGACGATGAGGACGGCGATGAGGACGACGATGAGGACGACGATGAGGACGACGATGAGGACGACGATGAGGACGACGATGAGGACGAAGATGGCAAAGACAGCTCCGAATCAGTGAGAAAAAACCAGCCAAGAACTACATCCGATAATACACTACTAAAGCTATTTGCCTGCCTTATATCTGTCTCTTATACACATCTGACGCTGCCGACGAACATAGGC
>CAXHFM010000059.1:0-7417 GCA_964016345.1 uncultured Candidatus Poseidoniales archaeon
AAAACATCATCGTGAACGCCACCCACTCGGGAAGCTGGATGTCTGACCCGTGGACCGCGTATCAGAAAGTCAACTCTCCAGACGAAACTCGACAAGTGTTCGAAATTGGCGAATGCGGATCCAGCGACCCCGTCGAAACAAAACATCCCGATGGAAGAAATCTCATCAAAATTGGAGTGGCCTGCTATGGTTGTATGAAAGGCACAACAACGATTAGTGCAGAATATTCTGATGGCTCAAAAACCGCCGTCATATGGATCCAAGATGGAGAAGAAGTCGGTGGAGCAATCGGTATGATAATTGGAGGCTCGATCATGATGGTCATCGGCTCGCTATCCCTAGTTGGTCTGGGTGTCACCCGAAGGGCGTTCAAGGCCGGCCCCGCGCCTGCTCGTAAGGACCCCAAGGCCCCTCCTATCGAGGTGCTAGAGGCGGTAGAGGGGAAACCGGTTCGGTTCAGAATCAACGACCTCCCTGGAAGTAGCTCTGCCTGGGCGGGGATTTACCCGTTCGGGGCCGAAGACGAGGACCACGGAGAGGAGGGGGAGAGATGGAAGTGGTTGAAGGACATCGATGTCAGCGATGCCTCGTTCCCCGCGAGGCGGAAGGGGTCTGTGAGCATACGAGTATTCTCTGATGGGGGCCACACCTTACACAGCCGCGAGGACTTCGACATAACCCCGGCGAGCAAGAAATGGTGGGAGGAGTAATGCCCGACCCATCCACCAAGGTCCTCGAGGAATGCCTCCTCATAGACGCGCTTGCCCTGATACACCCAACGGCGAAGAAGAACTCCCTGAGGAGGATGATTGCCCACGGAAGGGTGAGGATAGGCGAGGAGAGGGCCGACCACCCACGGCAGAACGTACCGCTGGGATCAGTGGTGACCATCCTATCCAGGGACGACGGCGACACTGTCACCAAGCCCAAGCAGGGCATACCAGAGCCACGCGTGCTCTACTCGGACTCGCAGGTCATTGTCGTGGAGAAGCCACACGGGCTACTCTCGGTGGCCACGGACAGGGGGGAGGCTGACACCATGTTCGACAGGGCCGCCAAGTGGGCGTGGGAGAATGGCAGGACGAGGGCCTTGCTGGTCCACAGGCTGGACCGTGAGACGTCTGGGTGCCTCCTGCTGGCGCGGAACCCCGAGGCGAGGGACATGCTCCAGGCGCAGTTCAAGGATAGGACCGTGGAGAGGACCTATCACGCAGTCGTCCACGGTGCGCCGAGCGCACAGTCAGGTACGGTGAGGGCGCGCATCCAGGAGACCAAGGACATGAGAGTCAGACTTGTGAAGGACGGAAAGCGCGCGGGCAGGGAGGCGATAACCCACTGGGAGTTCGAGGAAAGGGGAACTACGCACTCACTGATCAGAATCAAGATAGACACCGGCCGGAGGGCGCAGATAAGGCTGCACATGGCCAACATGGGATGCCCCGTCGCTGGTGATACCCGGCACGGATGGGGCAAGGCAAGCGTGAACAGGCTCTGCCTGCATGCCTCCGCACTCGCTTTTGAGCACCCCAACGGGGAGAGAGTGAGGGTGGAGAGCGAGCTCCCAAAAGCACTCAGGGCGGAGCTGAGCCGCTGATTTCCAGCCCTCATGGAAGCAGGGAGTTAGCATTTGCCGCCCCACGAAACAAGTCCACTAGGGAATCTACGGTGTGGTCTATTGGTTTCGAGTAGCCGCCGCCCATGAAGACCACGCACGGCACCTCGTTGTCCAGGACATAGTCAAACACCCTCTTGTTCCTGTACCTCATCCCTTCCCTGCTGAGCTCCAGCCTCCCCAGAGCATCCTCGGCAAGGCCGTCAACGCCGGCTTGGAAAAGGAGAAGGTCGGGCTCGTACTGCTCGACCAATGCCATCGCGTCATCGATAGCTGAAAGGTACTCATCATCCCCAGCGCCAGACTCGACAGCGATATCGTGATCACTGACCGTCTTCCTGAATGGGAAGTTCTGCGCGCAGTGGACAGATATCGTAACGATGCCCTCCTCACCGGCAAGGATAGTCGCTGTCCCGTCCCCCTGGTGCACATCAAGGTCCAGCACCACTACCCGGGAGCACCCATGCCTATCTCGGCCCAAGAGGGCGCACACCGACAAGTCGTTGAATACGCAGTAACCGGACCCGAACCCACGGTGCGAGTGGTGCGTTCCCCCTGCAAGGTTGCCAGACAGCCCACCATGCGTCAGGACATGTTCCATTGCCGATATTGACCCACCCATTATTCTCAAGGTCCTCTCAACGAAACTACCGGTCCATGGCTGGAGCCCGATTCTCCGAATCTCAGCCGGTGTTAAGCCACCACCCAGGAAACGGTCGACATAGTCCTCCTCATGAGCGATTTTCAGAATCTCTGGGTCCACTGGGTCAGGGAACTCGACACTGACTACACCCTCTCCCTCGAGCTCCCTCAGGCGTTCACGCAGGATACTGTATCTCTCGCGGGGAAACCGAGCCTCTTCGTCGATACCATCAGTATAGAGCGGATGATACCAGATCGGCATACTCGCATCGGTCATTGGGCTATCACCGTTTTTCCAATGCCACTACCATCTAAATTGATGTTTCCAAGGCGCTCAACAGCCGGCATCTGCCCAGTACCTGGCCATACACAGGTTTTGAAACAGGAGCCCGCACGACGGACCATGGGCAACTTGGTCCGACCAGTCGGAATAGTCGCAATATTCCTCTCAGCCCTGTTTTCTGGATGTATCTTCTCGGACGAGTCAAAGGCACAGACCGAAGCAGACGATTCACAGTACCCATCAATATGGGATAGGCATACTATGGAGTGGGACTCCTCGGGATCCTACAGCCTCCTTCTAGAGCCCGGTCCTCACAGCGCACTTGAGGTTCAGGAGGCATTCATCGATGTCGACACCAGCGAAGTATGGGAAACCGGCCCCGCGCAATCGACAGTTCATTTGTCATACTGGCTCCCCAGCAATACCCTCGTCGGCGACAAGGTCCCGGTGATAGCGGTGATATCACCGTACTTCTCCTACGGGATCCAGGGCTCCGAGTCCACACCGACGAATGTGGTAGGGGCCGCCAGAGGGGAGTTCATCTTCGAGAATTTCGTCCCTCATGGCTATGCATTCGCCCAAGTAGCGGTTTTCGGTACTGAGGAGAGCAGTGGGTGCTTCGATTACAGGGGGGCCGGCGAAGGGCTGGGCATCCACGTCGCGGTCGAGTGGCTTGGCACGCAGAACTGGAGTAACGGCAACGTGGGCCTCTATGGTAAGTCCTACGAGGGAGCTACACAGTGGGAGGCCGCCGCCATGGGAAGTGATTACCTGAAGACAATAGTCCCGATGTCAGGGACCACTGCCCTGCACCCGCTGTTGTACAAGAACGGCAGTGCCGAGGCCAGATCCCAGATAATGCACATGAACTACTTCTCCAGTACCGTGGACTACAACGAGGACGACCTCGACAACATATGCCCCGATATCGTAGAGGGGATATTCGCTGGACCAGTAACATACATTGGAGGCGAGATGGATCCTTACATGCACAACTATTACGACGAGAGAAGCCATATCGACAAGGCCTTCGAGAACTGGAATGGAAGCGTGTACTGGGTTCAGGGGATGCAGGACTGGAATGTAGACCCGCACCAGGTCTTTGGAGGCCCCCCCGGAACCAATTGGTACCAGACATACGTAGACGCAGGATTCGAAGTCAGGGGTATACTTGGTCAATGGGGTCACCACTACCCTGATCAAGTAAACAGCCACGAGGGAGTAGATCCTGGATATGGGTTCGAGGCATTAGGCAATATGACCAGATGGGACTGGGGACAGGACCTCTTCGAGTGGTTCGAGTACTATCTCCAGGAAAGGGGCCCCAAGCCCTCTCTTGATGCCCAGATACAGAGGAATGACGGCCAGTGGAGGATCGAGGAGACATGGCCCCCACTCGATTCCCAGCCATTGACTGTCCAACTTGGGAGTTGCTCATACGACGGCGTCTTTCTAGGAGGGGGCCCTCCCGTGGTTGGCGGGGGGCAGACGATAACCATCGACTGTCCGGACATCAATCCTGATTTCGATATGCAAATCTCTGGTCTAGCGACAATACATCTAACGGCCGTTCCAACTTTCGACGGCGGGCAAGTCTTCGTCGAGATGCAAGACGCTCAGACGGGCATGAGAATCGGGCACGCAACAATGGATGTCAGGTACCACGCTGGGGGGAGCGATCCCCAGACCGTCACTCCAGGTTCTGCCGTCACGATGTTGATGGAGTTTCAAGCCATAGATGCCATAATCCCAGCAGGTAACGGCCTCCGCTTCTTCTTGACAGACACGGGTGAGGACTACCTGGCCCCAGCATGCGGGTCGGCCTGCGTACTCCACGTCCTCCCCTCCATGTCAACTTTCGAGGCGCCAATCATAGAGAGAGATGGAACCAACACCCTCATAGTGCCCATGTATCAGTAGGTTTGATGTTTGAAGACGTAGACGAGAAGCCATGTCAATGCCTAGAAGGGCTATGGAGCAGATGGGGTTCTCTATCTGTTGCCTGACCTGCGACGCACCTGACATAGCCGGTAGCAAGAGGTGCAGGGGATGCATTGCTTCCCACACGAGAGCGAGAGACCGGATGTCGGGCCAGGCCACGACCAAGGCAGACAGGCTGTCCAGGGAGCTAGTGACCATGCTAGCAGCCCCTGCGAGCTACATCGACGACACAGAGCACGGCGAGCTGATGCTACACTACGTCACGTTGATCGCTGAGCACCAGGGAACCGTCTCCGCCAAGACGCAGGATGAGATAGAGGAGATGTTCGAGAGGCAACGGAGACACAAGAAGACCTCCCTGCTGGACAGGAGGAGGAAAAAGGCCTCCTGGTGGGGGAGCAAGCTCGAGCCAGACGAGATGGAGGAGCTACTCTCCCTGATAGACGGCGGCAAGAGGAAGGAGGTCCCGACATGGGATGACCTGCTAGAAGAGGTCGGCGAGCTGCTGGACGAGGACTGAGTGCTTACGAGCATTATTACGACACCATCCACACGAACTGACGTGTCAGAGAAGAGGGACCCTAGGTCCTGGTGGATTGACGAGGACCCCTTCGACAAGCTCGAGAGTAGAAGAACGCCTCCCAGTCACTCCTCAGCCAGAGACGATAGCGCGAGAAGGCAATCCCACGTTAGGGTCGTTATGTCAACAAGTGGCGGCCAAGGAGGTAGGCCATTCTTCAGAGTGTTCGGTGAAGAGCCGATGGCACAATCCATACCGGTTCACAAGGGCTCAATATGGCACTTCTCACAGATAGAGGTAGAGCACCTGATACAGGCTACGACGGCCTTCACCATAGCCCTAGCATTCATGACCACGGGAGGTGTTTTTGGTGCGATCAACAATATTGGGGCTTTCGTCATTGGTGGGGCGATATACTTCATCGCTCTTTCACCAGCGTTCGTCCTCCATGAGCTCGCGCACAAGTTCTCTGCTAGGAAGTACGGGTGCTGGGCGGAGTTCAGGGCGTCACCAAGCGGGCTTAGGTTCGGGGTTTTCCTTGCCGCTCTGACTGGAATAGTTTTCATGGCCCCAGGAGCCGTAATGGTGGTAGGAAACACCACGAAGTCCCAGTTTGGCAAGATAGCCTTGGCCGGCCCAGTCACGAACGTCGCACTCTGGCTGGCGGGCCTTTTGGCAGTTCTAATCGGTCTGGGAGAGATATCGATATTGGGAATGATACTCACGCCTTGGATGTGGGGTAATGCCGTGCTGGCTACCTTCAACATGCTTCCCTTCGGACCTCTTGACGGCAAGAAGATCAAGACTTGGTCAGATAGCATTTTTTGGACGTGGCTGATAATCTGTGTAAGCCTGGTTTGGTTCAACTCGGAATTCCTCTCAGGCCTAATGGGGAATTAGAATGGCATCAGGCCTGGAAGAGCCAGAGTATGAACTACTCAGCGAATACGAAGGATTCGAGATAAGGAGGTACTCTGAATCGGTCCAAGCGAGACTACTAACTCCCAGTAGCGGATGGAGCGGGACTTCTGGTGGATTCAGGCGCATCGCGGGCTATATCTTCGGCGGGAACGAGACAAACCAGAGGATAGCGATGACCGCCCCGGTTCAGATGTGGGATACCGATTCGGGGTCTATGATGTCGTTCACAATGCCCTCGAAGCATTCGATAGAGGATCTGCCTAGCCCTATTGATAAGGGAGTGGAGATAGTAGAGGTAGACGAGTACGTAGTCGCAGTTCTGCCCTTCTCAGGGTTCTCCCGAACCTCCAAGGCAAGGCGTCTCATGGCAAAGCTCGAGACACTGGTGCAAGACTCAGGGCTAACGGCAAGCGGGGCGCCTGTACTGGCCGTCTATGACAATCCGGGTACCACCCTCCCCTTCATGAGGAGGAATGAGATACACCTTCCACTAGACTGGACAGACTGAAGATAAGTTGTTATCCAATCCAGTTATGCACCAGTCATGCGCAACCCAGTAACCGCCCTTCTTTTGGGTCTGTTACTGCTCCTAGGTCCGACAAGTGGTTGCCTGGGGGGCACCTCTTCAGACAATGGAAGCTCGACGGCCCTTTACCCGTCACTGGAAGACCCCTGCCTGTCTTCGTCCCTGCCAGTATCACAAGAGGAGACAACCATACTTGTCGACGGGGTGGAGAGAACGTTCAGGCTCTCCGTACCAAGCTCGGACGCTGGGACCGGGCTGGCGCTGATCATAGTCTTCCATGGGGGCACGGATTCACAGGAGGACTTCGCTCAACAGGAGCAGTTCGATCAACTGGGGGAGCAGGAGAAGTTCATCATGGTCTACGCCATAGCTGACCAGGAGAGAACAGCAGCGGAGGGAGAATGGTACCTGAATACCGCAGCCACCTCGATGGACGACAACAACTTCTCAGAGGCTATAGTGGACGAGCTATCCGCCGTATACTGTGTTGACCAATCCAGGCTCTATGCTATCGGGTACTCTCTGGGAGCCATGTTCACCTACGAGATTGCATGCCAGCTCAATCACAGGTTCTCCGCAGTGGCGTCCTTCGCTGGAACCATGCCCGTCAGCCCAGAATCATGCGATCTAGACAGTGGCATCGGAATCATGCACATTCATGGGAAGCTGGATTACATCATCTACTACCATAGTGACTGGGAGTGGAAGGAGGGGGAACATGAGGGGGTCGGGACCATGAGCGAGGTCCCAGCACTCATTGACTACTGGGCCGACAAGTCTGACTGTCAAGCCATTAGCGAGAACTCAGACCTATTCGTCGAGCATATTGTCCACAACGACTGCGTCGATGAGGTCAGAATAGAACACTATGGGCTGGAGTTCAATGATCACACATGGCCAAGCGAAATTGATGGAACCCCTACATATCAATTGATGTGGGATTTTCTATCTGATTTCTCCAAGTCGGATGAT
>CAXHFM010000060.1:0-7366 GCA_964016345.1 uncultured Candidatus Poseidoniales archaeon
GAAAGCGGGCATTATTCCGACCTTGCAACCGCCGTTTATTCCAGGGGAAATTATTCCAGGACAATTAGGTCCGATTAATCTCACCTTTTCGAATTCATTGACTTTATGTACAGCCCTTACCATATCCAGAGTTGGTATTCCCTCCGTAATACAAACAATCAGTCCGCCACCATTCTCATTGAATGCCTCCGCAGCCTCATGAATCGCAGCAGCGGCAAACCGTGCAGGAACATAAATCGCGCTCACATCAGCACCGGTTTCTGATACCGCTTCTCTCATATTGTTGTAAACTGGTACCTGACGACCGTTCAGATCGACCGCTTGTCCTCCCTTACCGGGAGTAACTCCTCCTACGACATTGGTGTTGTATCTAACCATTCTAGTCCCATGAAAGGTACCTTGCTTACCAGTAATGCCCTGTATCAGGATTTTACTCTCTTCGCCTATCCAAATTGACATCAATTATCAACTCCTATCAGGTCTACGATTTTTCTCGCACCTTCCGAGAGTGAGCTAACAGTGTGTATTGAGATTTCATTGGTATCCAGTATCTCCTTCCCTTTCTCATGATTTGTTCCAGAGAAGCGTACTACAAGTGGTACTTCCAAACCGAGTTCTTTGGAAGCTTCAATAACACTCATCGCGACCATATCGCATCGAATTATTCCTCCAAATATATTCACTAAGATTCCTTCAACATTCTCGTCCTCTAGAATAATCTGGAAGGCCGCAGTGATCGATTCTCTGGTTGCACCCCCCCCAATATCCAGAAAGTTTGCTGGCTCCCCTCCGTATAGCTTGATCACGTCCATGGATGCCATAGCAAGGCCAGCCCCGTTAACCAAACACCCTATGTTTCCATCAAGTTTCACATAAGAAAGACCCAGGTCATTGGCCCTAATTTCTACATCCTCTTCCTCGGATAAGTCTCTAACCTCTTCCCTCCAAGAATGCCTAAAGTTAGCATTTTCATCTAGTCCTACTTTAGCGTCCAATGCAACCATGGAACCATCCCTTGTCCTGGCGAGAGGGTTGATCTCTATCATTGAGCAGTCCCTCTGAATAAACATATCATATAGTGAATAAAGTGTCCCAATCATTTCTTCCGAGGAATTTCCTGTTAGCCCTAGCGAATTGGATAAAAATTCGCAGTCTTCCTCAATTAGACCCTCTACAGGGTCTGCCCATATCTTATGGATTGCACCAGGATTATTCTCTGCAACTTCTTCAATGTCCATCCCCCCCTCTGTAGACGCCATGACAAGAACAGACTTCCTATCCCTATCTACCAGGATCGCTAGATAATATTCTTTCTCGATATCACAGCCCGTCTCAATGTAAATATTGTTAACCAATCTGCCCTCTTTACCAGTCTGCTTAGTCACCAAAATATTTCCGTAAATATTTCTAGAGAATTTCTCAACATCTTCTCTTGAGAATGCGATTTTTACTCCCCCTCTCATAACTTCCTCTCTTGTTACAGGATCATAGAGTATTCCCTTACCTTTCCCCCCCGCATGTATCTGACTCTTCACGGCAACTATTTCAGATCCTAGCTGGTCATAAGCTTCCAAAGCCTCGTTCACACTTCTGCAGTGGATACCATCGAGTACTCTGACTCCGAATTCTCGGAATATTTCCTTAGCTTGATACTCGTGTATGTTCATGTTATGTTCCCTCCACTAGCACCCCGTCTTTGAAGGATGCGCTGGCTAGCATCCAGTCAAGATACGAAGCGCTCAAACAGTTTCACCCTGCCCCGAAGGTATGGATGTACTGGTTCTGGCAGGTGGTTTGGGCACTAGGCTACGTCCGCTGACAGAGGGTAGAGCAAAGCCACTCCTGCGTATTCTGGATAAAACTCTACTTGAGAGAGTGGTGGAATGCGTACCAGAGGATATGGTAGATAGAGTAGTAATAGCTGCAGGATACGGGCTGAAAGAAATAGTAGAATTTTCGGAATCCGGAAGTACTCCTTATGACGTCATACTATCTGTTGAATCAGAGCCACTCGGAACAGGTGGGGCGGTTGCCAATGCCATTCCCATGCTTACTGGAACAGGCCCAGTCATAATCCTTAATGGCGACCTGATTTCAAGTGTAGACGTAAGGGCTCTTCTCTCTCAGCATCAAAAAACAGGTGCTTCGGCTACCCTATCGTTGTGGGAGGTTGAGGACCCTAGTAGGTTTGGAGTATGCGATTTAGATGACTCAGGCATGATACGGAGGTTCCAAGAGAAACCCGAGAGAGGAACGGAGTTTTCCAATCTAATCAATGCTGGATGCTCTATTGTCGAGAGAAGTATTCTCGACTCCCTACCCACTGGCAGGTTTAGTATGGAAAGGGAGATTTTTCCCGGCATAGCTGAGTCTGGCGCAATGTCCGGACTCGTTTTCCAGGGGTACTTCGTAGATGCTGGCACTCCGCCATCATTCATTCAGGCGGCAAGAGAATGTATTCAGAACAATCGTTTCTCAACAGGGCTCAGAGAAGGGAATAATTGGTACGGAGAGGGGGCAAAATCCCAAGGAGTTGTGGAGAATTGCTCAATAGGATCTGGAGTAATAGTTTCCGTTGGAGCCAGACTCAGTGATTCAGTAATTCTAGACGGCGCCCATATCGGAGAGGGTGTAATACTCAAATCATGCATCGTAGCGAGGGGTGCAAAAGTACCCGCTAACTCTGTATTGTCCAATGAGATCATCGCTGACAGTAGATAATATCGGTCCTTCCCAAAAATTCTTACAAACAGATGTGTGTAAATCAGATATCTTCGCGCTCCTTCCTTTTCACCAACTCAGAATAGAAACATGGGGCTAATTCAAATCTCCATGTACCTTCCCACAACTATGACTGCCCCCTTAATTATCGTCAATTTCAAGACATATCAGGGCGCCCAAGGCATATCTGCAGAGAAATTGGCACTAACCATGGAGTCAATAGATACCAGTGCCAGACTAGTAGCGGCTGTTTCAGCTCTAGATATCTCCAAGGTAGTTAATACGGCTCCGGATCTTGAGGTTTGGTGCCAGCATCTAGATCCAATAGATTTCGGCTCCAATACGGGGTGGATCCACCCGGAGACTGCTATTTCTAGGGGAGCTAAGGGGACATTGATAAATCACGCAGAGCACAAGGTTAGCCTTGAGCATGTCGCCATGCTTCTGGATCAGGTCCCGGAAGACTTCGAAATATGTGCTTGTGCGGCAGATATCGACGAAGCGAAGTCATTAGCGGCATTGGTTCCCAACTACGTAGCAGTGGAACCTCCCGAGCTTATCGGAGGGGACGTCTCAGTCACATCTGCAGATCCCGAAATCGTATCTAAAACGGCTTCAGCAATTAGAGAATCTAGTAAGGAAGTCAGGGTACTATGTGGCGCGGGAATCAAGTCCGGACTCGATGTTTCTAGAGCCATTGAACTCGGTGTAAGCGGAGTTCTACTAGCAAGTGGCGTAACCAAGTCCTCAAACCCAAAAGAAGCGCTGGAGAATCTAGTCTCTCTTCTCTAAGGGGTCGCTGAATGTGGTGGACAGATAGATTATCGCGACCAATATCATTAGATAAGCAGTGAAGTTTACTTCAGCCAAACGCTGTATTGTAACTGCTGCGATGAAGTGAATCGACATTACGCCCAGAAGAACCATATGAATAATGTGGGAACCATTCAATCTAGGATCGATGAAATCGTAGAAGTATATGCCCGACTTTTTAGCATTGAATGCCGAGAAAAGGACGTAAACAGAACCGAAGACGACGGGATAAGGAATATGCCACAGACTCAATGAAATATCAGAAATCGCCATTTCAATGAGGATGAATACTACATTCCCATTGTGCATAAGCTGACTGTCCCACTTGAAATAATGGGAGATACTATTCCCTCTCTCATTGGCCTCAGGTATCAGCATGTAGGTGACGGTGACTGTCACTAGAAATGCTGATGCTATTGAGGAAGAGAAAAGAGCGGGTACAACCCAGACTGCCCATTCCCCCAATTCCCAACCGTAGTAAACCGACCAAGAGGAGTACGACGACACAGCAAAGTAGACTCCCATTAATGTGAAGCTCCACATCGTAAATGCAGACATTCTTGTAGTTCCAGTAATCCATTTTGGACCATATGTTTTTGTCTCATAGTCTAGAAGGTTGTAGGTCATGCCCCTTGGATCCAGGATTATTGATGCTATAGTTGAAAAGCATACCAGAGATACTAACGCTCTGAATATGGCAATCCCTGGGGTGGAAATTCTTTCAGACGAAGATATGCTGGAAATTGAGTTATCTGACAACCCATTTCCCATGTAGATCAAAAGTAAGGATAGCGCGAGTACGATCCCTACTAGTGAGAAAGTAGTCCACGAACGATCAATATCAGAATACTCCCTGACTCCTGCCATGTGGTTCCATTGATGCACCAGATATCAATTATACGCCTGATTGTTTGTTTACATCAAAATTATATTTCATTAATCAAAATGATCCAATAAGTGGCTCCCGACCAATCTGATGCCGTCTACTGTCCCAGAGAACTACCAATCAATTCCAGTGTACAGAATTACTATCTGGAAAAACAAGACAATTGGCATGAAATTCCGATGAGACGAATTCTAACGAAAAACCACTACTGCTTCGCTCTTTTACGAGCAGCCTTTCTTCTTCTCAGCTTCTTCTTGCGCCACTTCCAGCGCTGCTGCCCTCGCTTCTTCCAAGCGCGGGAACCTCTCTTCATGGGCCCGGCCGACCTACTGCCCGTATATGAGCGATTCGTGAGACAAGCCAAATAATGGCGGGCGATACAGGATTCGAACCCGTGTCACCGGCTTAGAAGGCCGGGATGATATCCAGACTACACTAATCGCCCGTACCACCGCGCACGCACCAATTAGATGAACCCTACTTTCCAGACTTTGAGAAAGGTCTAGCGCACTTGGGGCATCTTAGAGGCTTGGTCACCCTCCTTCTCTCCCAAGAATGGCCACAATTTCCACAAATCCACTGTCTTTCGGGCAGACTAGAAAGCACTTCTTCCCTGATCCCCCTGAGTACAGGAGAATCTCTCAATCGAGGGGCCGGTGCAACTTCTGCTACTATGTCCGAATGAGCCCCATCATGATCTAGAAACCCCGCAGCATGAAGCAGCTCGTGTGAAAGTGTGTGTAGATAGAGTGCATTATCGTCCTTTAGTATTGGATTAATTCCTATGGATATTCTACCAGGGGGCAATCCCAGTCTTTTTCTCCTGTAGATTTCATGATGATCGCATTCAAATCTCGTAATGCCCAAACGAGAGTCACTCTCCTCCAGCCATTCCATATCTAAATCTTCATTTATGAATCTAAGAAACGGCGCGTCCCTCCCAACCAGCGCGGCTCTGATATCATCAAGCAACTTTTTCGGAATTTTCGGATCATCCGCCATGTTGAGTCTGTATGCCCCTCTAGCCCATTCTCCTTAAATGGACCTAGTTAGTCGCCTGCTTATTGGGCGTGTGGCGCAGCCTGGAAGCGCGCTTCCTTGGCATGGAAGAGGCCCCGAGTTCAAATCTCGGCACGTCCACCATACTATCCGGTAAACAGCAATCATATCTGCTGATGTCGCTGAACGTTCGCTGATTTGACTCCAAAATATTGAGTTAATTTACTAATACTGCCGAATAAAAATATAAAATAATTATCAAACGTTCATTAATTGTGATTTAATCTGATAATTTTATTATAAATTAAAGGTTTTAGTGCACATACCTTCAATTAATAAACCGTCTATTTGTGGGTTGAGAATATGGCAACTAAGTCAAAATTGGAGTACATCTGGCTAGATGGGTACGAACCAACACAGAGCATGAGAAGCAAGACGATGATTAGAAATGATTTCGGGGGGACTGTAGCAGAATGTCCAATGTGGTCATTCGATGGCTCATCAACCCTTCAGGCCGAAGGGGGAGATTCCGATTGCCTTCTGAAGCCTGTATTCATCTGCCCCGATCCCGATAGAATCAACGGATATCTGGTGATGTGCGAGGTACTCAATGCCGATGGTACCCCTCATTCTTCGAATGGTAGGGCAACAATAAAAGAAGACGATGATGATTTTTGGTTTGGTTACGAACAGGAATACTTCTTATGGGATCCAGAAACCAATCTGCCTCTCGGATTCCCCAGAGATCAAACGCCACAAGGACAATTTTATTGCTCAGTAGGAGGAAAGAACACCTTCGGCCGAGATATTGTAGAGGCGCATTTGGATATGTGTCTGGAAGCAGGCTTGAACGTTGAGGGAATAAACGCAGAAGTTGCAGCTGGACAGTGGGAGTACCAGATTTTTGCCAAGGGTGCTAAGGAGGCAGGAGATCAGATATGGGTATCCAGATACCTAGCCGAAAGGAATGCAGAGAAGTTTGGACTCTCTGTAGAATGGCATCCAAAGCCACTAGGTGCCACAGATTGGAATGGTTCGGGAATGCATGTCAACTTCAGCGATGGAAGGATGAGGGATGAAGGCGGAGAAGAGCTCATGAGTCAGATTTGCGAGGAGTTCGGCAAGAATATTAAGAAGCACATAGACGTGTATGGTGCCCATAATGAACAAAGACTAACCGGGCTACATGAGACCCAATCGATCCATGAGTTTTCTTACGGTGTCTCCGACAGGGGGGCATCTATTAGAATTCCAATAGGGACCATTGAAGATGGCTGGAAGGGAAGATTGGAAGATAGAAGGCCATCCTCAAACGGAGACCCCTACAAAATAGGCGCAGTAGTCATAAGCACTACCAAGGAATCCTACTGAGAAAGCAACCTCACTACTTCGTCCGCACATCCCCATGAAAGGGTCACACCTGCTCCTCCATGGCCGTAGTTGTGAACAACTTTCCTTCCTGTGATATTTTCGACCTCTAGCCTTACCTCTTTCCTAGAAGGACGCAAGCCAACAGAAACGCCAACAACCTTACTCCGGTCAAGCTCAGGCCAGAGCGACTGACATTTGCTCAATATTATTTCAGTGTCCTCTTCTCTAATATTCTCATCCCAGTCTCCTCTCTGAGCAGTGCCCCCGAGAACTGTCACATCTCTTCTCGGAATCGTATAAATCAGAGATTCCGGACGTTGGTCAAACCTTCCGAATCCGGGGTCTTGTGTAGTGTACACAATTTGCCCTCTTACCGGCTCCAGGCTAAGGTCATCACACAGCTCTCTTCCACCAATGCCACAACAATTCACTACATATTGCCCGGGCAACTCTGAGATCTCCTGAACATGTCTTCTCTCCATCTCGCCTCCAAGTTCTATGAATCGGCGTTCTAGCCAAGGCATATACAGATCTGTCTCTTATACACATCTCCGAGCCCACGAGACTTACGTGCAT
>CAXHFM010000061.1:0-7331 GCA_964016345.1 uncultured Candidatus Poseidoniales archaeon
CACCACGCCTATGTTCGTCGGCAGCGTCAGATGTGTATAAGAGACAGTTTGTCCAGACCATCTTACATTGGCTAGAGAATTTAAGAAACTATCAGCGTTGACGTGTACGGGGAACCTCACGAGAAGCGCACTATCCGGCATGTAGTCTAGTATAGCGCCCCCAACTTCTTCCACTGAGGAAGATATTCCCGATATGTCAGAGCTATCAGATTGAACTAGGTAAACTGGTCTGTCAGAGTGAATATAATCGCCGGTATCCAATTCTCCAAAGGTTGGGTATTCATCCATAAGAGGGTCAAATGAACCAAATGGAGAATGTATTAGTCCGGAATTTTGCCTGATTTGATGTACGTGCTCCTGAGCAAATTCCAAAGATGACCATTTCTCAAATTGATGATTATCTGTGGCCTGGGAATTTATCGAATCTATACTTTGGGGAGAGGCTGAAACCATTCCTGACCATGAAGAAAACAACAAAACAGTAAGGACAAGGAAAGTAGATTTCCGTCCATACATGGTTCCTTCGGAACCTAATCAGCCTTTTGACAGTTAACCTAAGCTGATTATACAATAATCACGACCAATCACAATTAAAAAGCCGGGAAAAAGGTCAAATATTGTAATATCTAGAAATTGCTTGGTCTGTCTTCGTGACACTTTCAGTCCAACTTTTCTCAAGTTTCATCAGGGCCCTTACACAGTCTACATTCTCAGGAACAACATCGCTCTCTTGGTGGATTGCTTGGAAATAGTATAGTCTATTTTCGATTAGTCTAACACCATCCTCCCAGACAAAAATCTCATGGAGATCCCCCCATTTTCTCCCGATATCTCTAGCCATCTCCATTACCTCAGCCGTAGTGGTAATCTTGTTTTCCTGTCCGTTCATTACTATGACCCTGGGGGTTTCATTCCACATATCCAAAATTGTTTGAGTGGTGAGGCCGTGATTCTCTGGAAGATCAGCAATAATTGCGTGAACATGCATTATGGTTGTCGGTACGGCGACTGCAAGAGAATTAATCTCGATTTCCGGTTTTACTGTCTTCACGTCCGGACCATGATGGCTAGGTACCTTCAAAACCGGTTTTATAGCGTTTATGGGGCCTTTATTTGAGTCGCCTGGATCTGCTGCTCTTCTGATCATTGTGCATTCTACTTTCAGGGAGCCACAAAATTCAAACAATGGCACCAATGTTCTCGAGAGTCCTGTGGTATTACAAGAGACAACTCTTGTTGTGTCTGCTCCGAAATTTTCCATATGATTTGCACAAGATGTGTAAGAAAGTTGGGTTAGTGAGTGTTTCTCGCCCCCTTGAAATATACTCTTCACCCCAGAATCTTGGTACTTTTTAAGATTGGAGGCGCCCATTTTTCCAGGAGAGCAATCAATGACAACATCAGATATAGAAAGCAAGTCTTTGAGCCCCCCCTTGCAAACAAAACGAGAGTTCTCGAAACTGGCTATCATGTCTTTGTCATCAGATGTACAATAGAGGTCAAATCCCTTCTTAGCCGCCATCTCACAACCAAAGCTGGGACCTGTCTTTGTGACGCCCACGACTTCCATATCTTCCTGTGCGTCTATTGCATCCGCAACTCTTTTTCCAATTGTCCCATATCCATTAATAGCAACCTTTACTCGATCCACACTAACCCCTGAACAATATGCCCTCCAGTCGATGCTCTATCAAGATAACTCAATGAATTATTTATTATCAAATGAAAAATATCCGTCACAATGAAGACCATTGGCTAGACTCGGTGCACTATGGCGATGAGGGAACAGACCGCAAGGAGTGTCAAACTCAATAGAGAAATCGCTAGGATGTTGCCTGAGGCGATGGACAAAGATCGCTTAGTAAAGATCGGCTATGGGTCAGGTGGAGACACTAAGCCTAGAGATGGCGACTTCGGCGTTCTAACCTATCTTCCAAAGGGATCCAGGGTACTGCTTCTTGGTAATTTAGGAGAGTGCGTTGGAGCGATGAATAGAGGAGGCACACTGAATATTGAGGGAAGTTGCGAATCAATGCTGGCCGCCTTCCAATCTGATGGCAGAGTTGTCGTTGAGAGAGATGTTGGAGACAGGCTGGCAATGAATATGAAGGGCGGAAGTGTGACAGTCATGGGCTCCGCTGGCAAGGATGCGTGTGCGGGCATGAATGATGGCATAGTAGTAGTCAGAGGGCAGGCCTCGTCTGGTGCTGGATCGGGAATGCTAGGTGGAACTTTGGTTATCATGGGTTCCGTCGGACCTAATCCCGGTTTGGGGATGAAAGGAGGGAGGGTGATTATTGCAGGTAGTTGTCCACCTCCTGGAAAGGGTTCAACCATGAGATCAATAACCGGTAAAGAAGTCATTGAACTGGAAGAGTTCCTAGAGCCACTCGGTCTTTCACTTGAGGAGGATGCACTAGTTTTGATTCCTAACAAAGAGTCTTCGATTGGAGGCATCAGGCCCAAGCGATGGGTATCCGAAGGCTTTGATGGAATAGGCATTAGTCCTTCTAATTCTGATAGGATTCCTGATTTTTCAATAATTGATACCTCCGTCAGCATAATTCCAGTCGGTTCTGATGAGGAGGGGTTGATATTGCCAATCCCTTGGATCATTAGGTCCACCAGTGGGTTAAATTATCCAGAGGGAGAGATTAGAATTCCAAGTATTGTTGATACGGAGCCGAACGAAGGCGATTTATTGATAATAGGCGAGAAGGAACTTGGAAAGTTCCCCGACAATGCCAGAGGGGTATCAGGAATTGTACTGGATTTACAGAGTTTACCGCCCATGAATGATGCTGAGATAGAAGCTATTCTGGTCTCAATGTCGAGTCATTTGAGTAGCTCATCACTAATCCTTCTAAGAGATGGGGCTGATAGGACAGAGAGCCTTTTCAGGTTGGTGGTTGATCTCGATTTAGATGGTGCCATAGTCTCCGTGGCAACTCCCGGAGGAGGGAGAGCGTCCGCGGCATTACCGAGGATCGGATTGGCCTCGAGAGCAATGGGATTGGATAATCAAGGAAGAATCATAGGTATAGAGCTTGAGAAGCAACCCTCTGCAGAAGATTTGATTATCGTCAGAGCTTCTGGTTGTTCTTTCGTCGTTGGCCCGATAGATGAAGGGATCGGAATTTCGGCCATTGTAGAAACTATTATGCCCGAACTTGAGGGGTTGATGAAAGAGACGGGCTTGTTGAATTTTGATGGTGTTGGTAGGCGAATTTTGAGAGCTAAGAATATGGAGACTGCGGCAATCAGTGGGCTCAGGCTTACAGGTTTTGAAAGGCCTCTTCCGATGTGGCTAGGGAACTGAGGTCCTAAAATGCCGACAATTACTTTGGATCATTCTATGATGAAGAGGATTCAGGAACTTAATGGGTCTATTCACAATAAAAATGATTTGTCTGAATTATTGCCCAAGATGGGTTGTCCCGTCGAATTAAATAATGACGATGATATTGAAATCGAGGTATTTCCGGATCGTCCGGATTTACTCAGTCATGAAACTATGGCAAAAGCAGTTAGGTCTTTTCAGGGAGATGATCCAGGGGTCTCCTCGATAGAGGTCTCCGATAGTGGCATCACAATAAATGTGGAGGGAGGCCTAGAGGAAATAAGGCCGATAATAATGGGAGCTGTGGTGAGAGGGGTAAATACCGGCGACAGTTCCTCTGAGAGGGGCACTTTCATCCAGTCCCTCATGGATCATCAAGAAAAGCTACACATGACCTTGGGGAGGAAAAGAACCCTTGCATCTATTGGAGTCCATGATCTGTCCAAGCTAAGACCTCCATTCAGATATGAAGCTGTATCGAGCGACTTTTCCTTCAAGCCATTAGCTTGCGACGATAATATGAGCATCTCAGAAATTCTGGATGGTCACCCGAAAGGAATTGAATACTCGAAACTTATGAGTGGCTTTGAAAGATATCCGATTATTCTTGATTCCAATAATGAGGTCATTTCGTTCCCCCCTATCATTAACGGAAATCATACAACCGTTAGTGAGGATACTAATGATTTCTTCATTGATGTAACAGGTTTTGATGAGATAGCATGTGAAGCTTGCCTTCTATTGGTTTCATTATCGTTATCAGAATTGGGAGGTTCAGTCGAAAGTGTGGAGATTCGGCATAGAGATGGTTCAGTAAATGTTACTCCTGACTTCGGGGCTAGAACCTACAGGGTCCCTAACAGACTTATTGAGAAAATCCTCGGTGTGGAGCTCAGTGATTCCGAAATTGGCGTGGCGATTCGAAGAATGGGGGGGATGTTACTGGAATCTAGGACCATAACCCATGGATCCGAGAGGGCCGAAAGATGGTCCGACTGCGTGGTAGGAGAAAGAGAACATGTCTTCTCCATGCCCAGATGGCGCAGTGATATTATGCATCCTGTTGATATCGTGGAAGACGTTGCAATAGGATTTGGGTATGAAAATCTGCCAGATATTTTATCTTCAGTTCATATCGATGCTACGCCACTAAAATCATCTAATTTACACCGGAGAATTAGGATGAGTATGAGGTCAGTTGGCCTTCAAGAGATTCAGAGTCTTACTCTTTCCAACGAGAGGGACCAATTCGAGAAGACCAGGTGGCCCATATTATCAGAAGCTACAATTATTTCTAATCCAATTACAGTTGACCATACACTACTCAGGCAGTACATATTTCCATCATTAATGAACCTGCTAGCATCAAACAGACACCATGAGCTACCTCAAAGAGTTTACGAACTTGGAGAGGTCGTTCATGGAGGGAATAACAGAACAAGAGTTTCTTGGGCTTGCGCTGAGTCCGGGGCGGGATTCTCAACAGCCAAGGGGATTGTTCAGTCACTTTTGAGGGACCTAGGTACCCCGACTTCATCGATTGCCTTTGAGCCTGTGACAGAAGGCAGGGGCCCGTGGATAGAGGGCAGAGGGGCGAGAGTACTCATCGAAGAATGTGAAATCGGAGAGTTCGGCGAGGTTTCGCCAGATGTAATGAGTTTGTTCGGTTTGAGGACGCCCATCCACGCTGGCGAGTTTGATATTGATGCAATTTCAAGGATCATAAAGGACCCTATCCACTAGCTCAAAATAAGACAGCTCATCATCCTTTGAATTCTCGGGGATAGGTAATATGTGGCCCCTGCCTAGGAAGCTTATGAATGTGCGATTGGGAGTGTCTCTGGTTCTAACTTTACTAGTTGCCTGCTCCTCGGCACCCCAAGATATTGTTGATTTAGATGGTAATAAAATATCCTTTTCAGATATTAATGAAGGGGTTTCGTTTGGAACTGATTCTGGCTCAATTTTTGGAATCGATCCGGATTCAAGTATCGGCATAAATGTGAATTTCAGTAGCAATCTGGAAATAGAATCAGATGTCATTTTATCAATTAGTGGACCTTCTGGATGGGACATATCCTGGGATTCACAAAACTCTCCTGAAGCTGGTCGAGAATATGTTGTATCGCCTGACCATATTTATTGGGTTCAGTTCTCTATTACTTCTCCGTCGGTTGTTGGAGGGTTTCCGCTATCCAATTCACTACACGGGGTGAGTCTCTCGATAGCTTCAGATCAAGGTGAGATATTTGACTGGTATAACTTCTCCATGAGGTATGGCTATTTCGAGGGCATTGAGATCGTTCAGGGCGGGGGGGCATCTTCAATAGTACCTGGAGGAGTCCTAACACTAGAAACGATGGTCAGAAATACTGGAAATAGTATTAGGAGTCTTAATGTTGAAATTGTAGCCTTGGGCGAGAACGGGAGTTTGATCACTGTTCCTGGAGACTATTTCGAGATAGGCAACTGGAGTGCTTCGATAATCGAGAGCTGGAGGGTCTCTAACCTCTATCCTAACTCAACAGGATTAGTCATTGTCCAAATATTCTCTCCGGGAGGTGTTGAAGGAGCTTTAGATTTTGAAATTCGAGTCTCTAGTACTGCATCGCCAGAGAGTGTTTCCTCGGTTTCTCATATCGTAAACATAGTGCCCAGAATTGGCGGTACCATATCGATATCAGAGGATGGTTGCACCATGGTAGAAGTACTACCAGGGGGTTATTGTGAAATGGGGATTGTTGTTACAAACAACGGGGATAGTGATTCACATTTTAGCCTGAATGTTATGGGTATCCCGGATTGGGCAACCGTTGAATATCGAAATGATGGATTTTCCCTTCAACCCGGGTCTTCGTCAGAAACTATGACTATTTTATGCGGGATTGCAGAGGGTACTTCCTCTGACTTATTTACAGAAGTTACCATTCATCTGATGATTGATGATTGGTCCCCTGGCTATGTGAATTTCGATCTCAATTCTGGAACCATATACTCATGGGAAATGGAAATGTCATACCAATTAAACGATGATAATAATTTGACAGCCATATGGAAAATGACTAACCTGGGTAATGGTGTAGATGGTTTTACAGCATCTATTGATTCAAGTGTTCTGACGGATTTTGGCATTACAATTTCAGAATCTTCTTCACACATTATTGTCTCTGGGTCAACCAGATATTTAGAGATATATCCTGTGAATGAAAATGATTCAGTAGATGTTATCGGATGGATGCAAGTCCCTGAATCTGCTCCGACTGAAACTATGGCAAACCTTACTTTGGAGATGAGGTCTTTCTTGGAACCGAGTGTATTTTTAATTGATACCATACCAATAATAATTCAAGGAGGAGCACTGGGGGAGGATGATGAATTACCTTTTGAGGAGAATTGGATTATTCCTCTTCTTAACACTTGGTTAGAGCCAATTATGGTAATGACTGTAACTATTGTGGGAATTTTTGGCGTAATAAGGGCGTTGAAAATTAGCAATCCCCGTGAGAAAGAACAAATTATTTCGGAAGGAGACGATTGGATTTCAAAATTCGTGAGAAAGGGCACCCCAGATCTGGTGATTATTGAAAGTCCCAAAATGGATATTGACGAGTTTGAGAAGGGTTTCTTTGGCGAAGAAGGTAGGCCTGAGAGTCAGGCTTTTAGTTCGGTTGATGAGAAAATACTTAATTCAGCTAGTGAGATATTGGATCGTTCTAAGGAGGATTATGACATAGAAGAGGCAATAAGAATGGCCGGTATACTCGAAGAACAGGACAATCTTCATCCTGACAACATAATCTTAGATATAGATGTTAAAGACCAGTTTTCTGAAGAAAATAACAGTGATAATCAAGTTCCTTCCGACTTTGACTTGGAGATATGAGCGAGTACTCCATAGGTGTCGATGAAGCTGGCAGGGGACCAGTAATTGGGCCTCTGATAGTACTGTCTCTTATACACATCTGACGCTGCCGACGAACATAGGCGTGTT
>CAXHFM010000062.1:0-7309 GCA_964016345.1 uncultured Candidatus Poseidoniales archaeon
TGCACGTAAGTCTCGTGGGCTCGGAGATGTGTATAAGAGACAGATTATGAACCACTTTCACTATCAAGTGTAATAATTTTCATATTCCTGATATTCAAGCTGCTAGCTAGGAACGAGATAGTTCCCGCTATCAGATCTAAAAATTTTCAAATTACCTCAATCTCTCTGACTCTATCGTCTCTGATAATCTCGATTCTGGTCATTGCCCTAGCGGTTATGGGTGACTTCTCTCCAGCAAAGGGGATGCCGTTTCTACTAATTGGGACTCCAATCGTAATAGCGTCCCTGCTAGTAGTGGATGATTCAGATATTTTACCTCTCAAGAGACTTTCCAGAAGTAATTCGAGAATTATCAATACAGTGATTATATTCTCAGTTTTCATCGGTATGGCATTTAACATCTCATTTTTACCTCCGATTATTTCCTCAGAAATATCCTCTTTCTTCTCCATAGTACTAATTCTAATGGCTTTATTCGTGTACTATCAGATATCTTCAGAGTCGGGCAATCCCCTCACTCATGACCGTAGATCATCAACTATGATATTGATCATTGGTCTGCCTCTGATCATTTATCTCAGTACTAGACTACTCTTCCTTCTGCATAACCCCGATTCCGTAACAAGGGAGAGATGGGATCTCTCATGGTCTTTCATGGATATGAAGAACACCTTCGAGATTAATGCGTGGCCCATACAGCCTGATTTCCCGGAAGATACCAGGTGGCAGTTCCTCTTCGGCGCTATATTGAATTCCGCAAGAGCAACTCTACTGAGCATCATTCTTTGTACCATTCTTGGCGTGATTATCGGAGTCACAAGACTTTCAAGCAATAAGCTCGCATCTGGATTGGCTACCGTTTATGTAGAGGTATTCAGGAATATGCCTCTAGCAGTTCTACTCTTCTTGGTGATGCTACAGCTTGGAGAAACCCTGCCTCTATTCAGTGAAGAGGCTAATATCGCTGGTTGGATATACTACAGTAACCAAGGAGTTTTCCTTCCACGCCCTGAGACCCTCAGAATAATTATCGCACTAGCAATAGTCTTCTCTCTGTGGGCAGGGGGACGTTACAGAGATAGAGACGGAATTGATGACTCGCCAGAGGCACTGACCAGAAAATCTCTAATTTGGTCTATGGCGCTAGTAGCATGTCTAGGGATTCTACTGACCGGCGACATGTCCCTCCCTAATTACGTTAAGACGAATCCCAACATACCAGGTACCTGGACTATCGAGAAAGGATCGGCCTTCGAAATTACAAAAGCATTCATGGCTCTGATAATAGGGCTCACTCTCTTCACTGCATCTGTTGTCGCTGAGATTGTCAGGGGTAGTATACAGGCCCTCCCAAGAGGACAGGTTGAGGCCGCAGTTTCACTGGGCCTATCTCCGTATCAGAGACTCCGACTCGTAATTCTCCCGCAGGCCCTCAGGAGCATGATACCCCTGCTCAATAGTCAATACATGAACGTCTGGAAGAATTCCAGCCTCGCCATTATTGTGGCATACAGCGATATCTTCTATGTCATATTCGTCATGATGAACAATGTGGGGAAATTAATACCTCTATTCCTGCTTCTTCTGGTTATCTATCAGGCAGGTAGCCTGCTCATCTCAGGTATAATGAACTTCTACAATGCAAGGGTTACGAGGGTGAAGATATGAGTCAGAATAACGGTTTCTTCGAATCCTCCATGAGAAGAATTCTCGAATTAGAGCGAGGAGTTGCAGGTAGATCTAGATGGGATTTGGATTCCAGAATGGATACCAATCTTTCACTACTGTGTATGGCTCTGTCTGGAGTATTCTCGTTCTCTATGTTACTCAGTACTGAATCTTCAATCGATATCGGAGGGGAAGTAAGTACAGCAGATATCTGGATTTATTCGTTGGCCGTTGCACTCTCATGGTTAGCGGTCTCGTGGATAATACTGATTTCAGTTGTTAAACGCACTAGAATGGCTCCAGCCTTCAATGGCCGTATCAGATTGCCTTGGTTCGGCTCGACGGCACTTCTTGGAATAGTATCGTCATTCATCATGCTATTCTTAGTCGAGTGGATCTTTGATATACTGGTAATCAGCATGAGATGGGATATCGTATGGGCCAATAGGGTCTCTGTGATGTTAGGTCCCAATCTAACTGAGGCTATGACTCAGGACTACTTGGTCTCCGAGAATTGGAGGATATGGCCAATAATATTCCTGGTATGGGCGCTAGCAGGCGCGGCCTATGGTGCCTCCAATACCTCTGTGAGATCATTCCTTCTCGGGTTTGGCTCAGTGACAGCAGTGGTTCTTCTATTCGCTGGCAACCCACTAGAGGCCAATTACAATATCGATAGAGTCCTTTTCCGACTCGTATTAGCATCTGTGATTTCATTAGCCTGCTTCACCACAATGAGAATCTACTCTCAACGAGTGGAGGAGTACAGGGTTAATCGTGCTAAGAAGAATATTGGACTGATGGCGGTTTCTACATTCTTCCTGACGATCATACTACTCGATCCGCCGGAATTCATCAAGGACATTGCCGGCACGTTAGCAGGTTTCGGTATTCTTGAGGCCCAGTTGGAGCTCATTACTAGAGACGGAGTCCCCCCAGCAAGATGGGGAGGACTACTAATCAACTTGGTAGTCGCAGCCGCTGGCTGTGTCCTGGGTTTCGCCATAGGGGTCTTCCTGGCATTCTCAAGGCAAAGCGATCTCCCTATCCTCAAGTGGCCAGGAATCGCAGTCATCGAGATAGTCAGATCGGGTCCACTGATTTGCTGGCTTTATTTCGCTATGTATCTCTTACCAGATGTCGCAGACCCTCTCTTCACTAACCCCGAGGATTTCGATAATATTGTGAGGATGATGGCGATATTCAGTCTGTTCGGAGGATGTTACATAGCCGAGGTCATCAGAGGGGGCTTGCAAGCAGTGGATAGCGGTCAGAAGGAAGCCGCTCTCGCCCTGGGCCTTAGTCCGATGCAGATTAAGCTACAAGTCGAGCTACCAAATGCGGTCAGGACTACACTACCGTCGATCGTCAGTGTTTTCATAGGCCTTTGGAAGGACACTACGCTACTATTCATCATCGAGATTATCGATTTCTTCAGAATCGCCAAGACAATGGCAAATACCGATCTTAGGTTCCTAGGGGATTTCCTAGAACCAGTCTACTTTACAGCCCTAATATTCTGGGTTTTCGCATTCTACCTTTCCAGGGTCTCCATGAACGTGGAGAGGGGCCTTGGGCTGGTTAAGGAAGGAGGAGGAGATGTAGCATGACCACTAGCAACGAATTGATAATTAGGACAGAAGGAGTGAAAGTTAACTTTGGAGATTTCTGGGCCCTTAATGGAATTGACATTGAAGTAACAAGAGGAGAGATAATAGTAATTCTAGGGCCTTCCGGATCTGGGAAATCTACATTCATCAGAACTCTGAATAGGCTTCAGCCTCATAGCGGAGGGACAATTGAGATAGATGGAATTACTATTGATGAAGATACTTCCATCAAGGATTTGAAGTATGTCAGATCAGAGGTAGGATTCGTCTTTCAGCAATTCAATCTATTCCCTCATCTGACAATAATGGAGAATATCACCTTGGCTCCAATGAAGGTCAAGGGGATGTCCAAGTCTGACTCAGAATCAAGAGCCCTTGAGCTTCTGGAGAGGGTAGGTATACCTGAGCAGGCTTACAAGTACCCATCAGAGCTTTCAGGAGGTCAGCAGCAGCGGGTTGCCATAGCTCGTGCTTTGGCCATGGACCCCAAGATCATGTTATTCGACGAGCCCACCTCAGCTCTCGACCCGGAGATGATTAAGGAAGTTCTTGATGTGATGGTAGACCTCGCGAAGGAGGATGTGACCATGATAGTAGTAACCCATGAGATGGGCTTCGCCAAGGAAGTGGCAGACAGAGTCATACTCTTTGATGAGGGACTCCTGGTAGAGGAGAACACCCCTGATGAGTTCTTCGATAACCCTCAGCACGATAGGACAAAGCTATTCTTGGAGCAGATTCTGTGATTGAGTCCGTATAATGACTGTCTATTGCTCATAAACCCAGTGGGCTACTCTGTCATGTATCGTGCTACGGAAGGTTAGGAGCTGTAGTGTGGGGCCATTTAGGTCTACTGTCACTGTAGCTCCCCTCGTGAAGTGAAACTCGTCCCAGCCATCAGCCACAACATAGCCCCTGTGCATGTCACTAGTCATGACAGTCGGTTCTCCTGTCCAAGCCCAGTAAGAGCCGTCATCGACGCGATCATCTCTTGGTAGATCTCTAGCCACGAACAGGTACTTGCTATCCATCTCCTTCAATGGAAACGCCGACCCCTCAATGTTTGCCACATGCCTGAACCAAGCTCCCTGTCCCAGGAATGTCGAGAAAAGACACCCAGAAGAGTGCTGGACGACGTCGATTCCCTCAGACATCCTCTGTAGCCTGTACTTCGAGGGCTGATATTGGTGAGTATTGGCAACTAGCAAGTCGTTCAGAGCCGGATCAGTGACAATCGTGTTGCCACTAGTAGTCACAATTTCTGCCTGCAAACGTGGGAGTACGTTGATGATCCCCCCGCCTTCCATTACAGCATGGATATCACTCTTGAAATTCTCGGGGTCACTTCCCATATAGAAGCCATAGGAACCATCGGAATCATTCATCCTAGGATGGCTGTTGACGCCCATTATCGGAGTTGTCTCATCTATGGAATGGGCTATTGAAGTAAGAGTGCCATCGCCTCCTAAAACGATAACAAGATCGGGGCCATCGAAATCGGCCCTCCTCACGGTCTCTCTAGCCGTATAATCAACACGTACTCTATTCTCTGAGACGAGCTCATCCAAGACTTGCCTAATGGTTGCTAAAGCCGTATCATGTACCTCTTCGAAGTTCTTCTTGTAAACGACAAGTATGTTGGTATGCATGGAATCCCCCCTAAACAGTACCTCCCAAGGTATTGTCCCATATAGGGGACTCGCATAGCTCATTTCGTACTATTGACCATATTTGCATACCCTCATCTATGTAATCCGCCCCCCAACATCATGGCTCGCGTGGGACTAGTGGTAGTTCTCATGCTGCTCTCTGGCGTAACAGGTTGCCTCTCTGGTCAAGTCAATGAATGTCCGGAAGAAGATTGCTTTCCCTTGACCTCGGACATGCTCAATGAGATTCTGTCTGACAAGGATTCATTCAATGTTATTGATTATGCTAACTATTATGACAGACTAAGTATCGAAACAACATCCTCTTCAACATTACAAGGTCAATTTGGAGAAATATACTGGGGCGTCTCCAAAGACGATATCAAGGAATTGAGATCAATCTCCACTAGGGTCACTATTGGTTCTTACACTTCCAACAATGAGGTAATTGACGGAGGGCACATCACTAACATCAGAGTTGGCAGTGTCTGGTTTGAGGGAAGGGATGCGAACCCGGAATATATCGACCCCTTTGCTGAGTTCGCCATTCTATCTTCACAAGGTCAAACGGATAATATCCCTCCATTCGGTTTCGATACAACTACAATTTCTGATTTAGAGTGGAGAATCACAGGTGATGAGGAATCCAGACAGCAAGTTGCCACTAGCTCAAATTCCACACACTCAATAGTTATCGAACTAAGGGGAACTCCTCCAATGATAATGGCGATTGAGACTTATTCCGGAGAGGAAGAGCAATTCGTTTTGACGGTCAGGATTGGGGATGATGTTGATTTGCAGATCAATCAGGGGATGACTAGAGCCCCTGTTGGTTTCAATCCATATCGGGAGCCAACAGATTTCGGCGAAATATGCGTGTGGGCAGGAGAGGTCCCTGACAATCTGGTATCCGAGGCGTTTCCAGAAGAGATTGAGATTAGGGGCCTTTCCAGTAGCGACGAGGGGGCAATCACAATGGCCTCTCTGAGGATGGACTCAGATTACTCCAATGTCACCGCATCGGATGGTGCATGGTGGGAATTCCAATGGGACGATAGGGACGAAGACAATCTAGTTTCAGCGGGTGATCTGTATGCAGTAAGGACCAACTCAACCGGCGACCCCTCCATAGCCGCCTTCGACCTATGGGCTGACTCTTGGACGGGCGGCCCCCTCGCATCTGTATGAGTTCGGCATCTTCATACTCCTAGTTGCAGGGGCGGGGCTATGTCAGAAGTAAGGCACCCACTAGCTAGGCTTCTTTCCCAGCTCGAGGAACATAGGTCAGTAGTTATCCTAGCATCCCTCTGCTCAGTATTGAACAAGGTTTGGGATCTGGCACCTCCGGTTTTAATCGGTATGGCAATAGATGTAGTTTCCGCTAGAGAGAACTCATTTCTAGCCGGTATGGGTTATGAAGACGTCCATCTTCAGCTATACATCCTGACTGGTATAACAGTCATAATATGGGTTCTTGAGTCACTTTTCCAGTACTTCTATGCAGTTCTTTGGAGAAATCTCGCACAGACGGCCCAACATGAGCTACGTATGTCTGCTTACTCTCACATTCAAGATCTTGAGATGCAGTGGTTCTCTCAGCAATCAACAGGTGGACTAATGGCAATAATGAACGATGATGTCAACCAACTTGAAAGATTTCTCGATCAGGGTGCAACGGATCTCCTTCAGGTAGCCACCACGATAATAGTCGTAGGAGGAATCATGTTTTCCGTGGCTCCTGAAGTCGCATTATGGGCAATTGTACCAATACCTGTTATTGTAGCTGGGTCATTTATGTATCAGAGGAGAATAGGAGTTAGGTATTCCAAAGTCAGGACACAAGTAGCAGATCTGAACGCTCTTCTGAATAACAATCTGCAAGGAATAACCACAATCAAATCCTTCACTGCTGAAGGTAGAGAGGCTGCTAGGGTCAGTGAGGCATCGGAGTCTTACAGGGAGGCAAATAAGGAGGCAATCAGATTATCTGCATCTTTCGTCCCAATAATCAGGATGGCTATCCTGTTTGCATTCTCTGCCAATATGCTGGTAGGAGGATGGATGGCGCTGGACGGCAGGATTAGTTTAGGGGCTTACTCGGTTATCGTTTTCATTACCCAAAGACTTCTGTGGCCACTTACTAGACTGGGTGAGACGTTCGATCTCTACCAGAGAGCCATGGCATCTACTACTCGGGTGCTAGATCTGTTGGACACTGAAGTCGGCATAGTGGAGGGAAGATGTAAAACTGAAAGATGTCAGTGGAGAGTTAGAATTTAGAGATGTTGAGTTTTCATACCCAGACAGGGAACAAGTACTCCGGGGCCTAAATCTAATAGTTCCAGCGGGCCGAACTGTAGGCTTGGTCGGGCCAACAGGTTC
>CAXHFM010000063.1:0-7256 GCA_964016345.1 uncultured Candidatus Poseidoniales archaeon
AGATGCACGTAAGTCTCGTGGGCTCGGAGATGTGTATAAGAGACAGTAAGACTACTATTCTGAAGGATGCTTTAATTTCATGTGACATACTAAATTTAAATTTTAATGAGATAATGGGAAGTACAATAACCTCATACAACCCAGATAAAAACGGCAGATCAAGCGGAAAGTCAGGGTCTGACGTTGAACGAATATTGGCATTCCATGAAATAGGGCTTGTAGATCCCATACAATATAGCTCCTCATGGGATTCTGTATTAGAGAATGCCTTGAAATTAAAACATAAAGTTGGTGAATAGCATGGTAGAACAAGATAATGAGTGGAGAGATCGATTAAGCGATCTTGCCTACAGGGTAACGAGAAAAGGCGGAACGGAAAGGCCCTACACAGGAGAATATTATCTAGAAGAAAGAGATGGAGATTATTTTTGCATCTGTTGTAATCACCTGCTATTTACCTCTGAAATGAAGTATCATTCGGGTTGTGGTTGGCCCGCTTTCCATACAGAGCACAAAGATGCTGGAATCAAAAGAGTCGTAGATTTGAGCCATGGAATGCGAAGAGTAGAAGTCAAATGCGGTAAATGTGAAGCTCATTTGGGCCATGTATTCGAGGACGGTCCGAAGGAGTTTGGCGGTGAAAGATACTGCATTAATTCTGTTTGCCTTGATTTTGTCACGGAGGGAGATAATTGACTAGATTCATGTCTTCTAAGAAATATGGTCACGAGAGGGGCCTATCCGCAGCCTTCAGACAATGGAGGGCAGGGAGCCACTGTAAATTCTTGCACGGTTATTCTCTAGAATTTGAGTTTGTTTTTGGTACGAATAAATTAGATGATAATAATTGGGTCGTAGATTTTGGTAGCTTAAAAAATCTTGAAGGCTGGCTCAGACAAAATTTTGATCACAAAACATTGGTAGCTTCTGATGACCCAATGTATACAGTTTTTGAAAACTTACATGAGAATGGAATCATTGATATGGTGACCGTTGAAGATACTGGATGTGAAATGTTTGCTAAGATGGCTATGGAGAATGCCAAAGCCTTGATACAGAACATTACGAAAGACAGATGCTGGGTTGAAAGTGTGACTGTACGCGAACATGGGGCTAATAGTGCCACTTGTGTGAGAGATAACTAATTGCTTCAATTACTATTTTTTTAAGGTAAAGAAATAGAAAATCCTATTTTGGATAATCCTCCTCTTTCTCGAATAAATTTGCAGCTTCTGAAATTACCGAAATAATCCTATGAATCTCATCGTTCTTCGGCAACCCCCTCATAATGACCCTATTCAAGGTCTCTTCAATGCCTTTTCTCTTATGCTCCTTAGTAGGTATTGAATTTGATAGCCTAGAAATTTCTGTTCTAAGCCTATCCCTAAGATTTGGATCGAGAAGCCTTTGTTGATCGGTAACCTTCGCAACAGAACTTGGAATATTAGCATACCAAGTGTAACAGATGATAGACACCGCGTGACTAAGGTTCAGTATTGGGTAACCTTCCCAAGTAGGTATTGTTACCAGTAGATCGCATCCCTGAAGCTCATGGTTGGTAAGTCCAATATCTTCAGGACCAAATACATACGCTGTTTTACCTTCAACTGATACTAATCTCTTGGGTAACTCTTCTGGCAAAATGAAATGTCTGAAAGATATTTTATCGCCAATTTCCCTCTTACCGGATGTCCCAACAACGATTGAGCAATCCTGTGTTGCTTCATCTAAATTTTCGAATGTTTTGCAATAATCTAGTATATTTTGAGCGTGTTTAGCCCTATTCCTAGTTTCGTCGCTCCAATTATTATCTCTTCCAACAATTCTCAAATCTGTAATTCCAAAGTTAAGAACAGTTCTAGCAACCGCACCAATATTTCCGTCATATTTGGGCCTAACAAGTATGATTGTTAGGTCATTACTCTCTGTTGGAAATTCAACAGGTAATCTTCCACCCATGCTACCCCGAGCAGTATCGCATTGATAGTAATACGCTAATCTACTCGCCTTTGACGATACCTGGTGATGTATCCAGCGATCCAGTTTCTCATTCTCTTATTCCCTACGTCTGAATACTCACTCACGAGCTTCTTGTTATCATCGAAGCTATCGGTAAACTGATCAGGATAAAGCTCTAAGAGCCTAATAGCCCGGATTTTAACAAATGATGGTCTGATATTGCCCATTTTACTCCTCCAATAACTTTACTTCTAGAGGAAACCCCTCTTCTCTTGTACAAACAACAGTGATCTTTCTCGGAGGCTTTTGCATGCCTCTGGACCAGATATAGTGATTCACAGCCTCGTCAATCCAGATATCCTCATCTTCCTTCATTTTCATATGTCTAGCGACGTGAATTTTAATTTCTGCCATAGCTCTGTTCGCCCTTCGCGTCCTAGGTACACTCCAAGCGGCTCTTAATGGAATAGTCATCTCCTTGATTTCGGCCATATAATCACCTTTGTAGCTTACTTCTTCGCCACATGTGGCGTTTTGGATGAGTTGTGGTGTTCCTGTTTGTTCTCAACATTACCCAGACGGGGACTCTCCTGTTTTGTTTCGTGACCTTCATCAAGCGCCTCTTCTTAGCGTTGGGCTTGTTTCTTGCCATATTATCACCTAATAATTTGATAGTCCAGGATGCCTTTCTATTGCATCGCCTTTCACAGCATGAGCTACAGAATCTAGCATGGCCTGTCCTTCGGGAGTCAGTACTTTCCCATGATTGACATTCCCGGCGGGATTCATCCTACTCTCGATTAGTCCAGCCTCGGTTAATTGTTGCATGATGGTTCTAGAAATATTCCTCGATCCTGCGACTGCTCTGTTTGGCTTCACACCTCGATTCTTGGGGCCACCGTAGTGCTGAGCCATATGGTTGGCTCCAATGGGGCCCAGCTTGCCAACTTTTCTCAATATAGCGGCGGATCTGATATGCCACCAATCATCTTGTGAGGGGGGCCTCTCCCTGTGTGTGCCCGTTTTGACTATTCTGGACCATTCTGGGGGGTTTATTGAGGGTACTTCTGCTAACCGAGCTGAAAGTTCGGTGATCAGAAGGTCCGCAGGCACGTCGTGATACGTAGTCATTGGCTCACCAAGCAGCCGCCCGTCTGACAGTTCATATTTAACCATGGTGACACGAAATCCAAAACAATTTTTCCTAAAATGAGTTACAACAGCCTACAAGGATTGAAATTAGCCTAACCTCGCGTAGGTCTATGAAGAAGACAATGTCACAGAATCCTAACATGCTTAGGACCATGATAGGCATAGGTCTAACATTGATTTTTGTGCTAGGTTATGCAGTTTATTCAAACACAGTTGACTCGGAATATTACGGGTATGAGACAACTAATAATTCAGAGTATCTGGAACTTAACCAAGATGATGTGGAAGCTTCAGAGTGGTTCTTATCTACTAACATGCCTATTACTTGGGTCAATGTTTCCGTTATTGGTGCACCTCAGGATTCAATTCTCAGAGTTCAAGCCGATGGGACTCCATGGTTTCACTCCCCGTTCTTAGGCAATAGTCAAGAGTATCCATTCAGTTGTGAAGGGGACGGGGACTACTCTGATTTAGTTGAGACCTGTGATTATTCGACAAGCCATGAAATTATTATCACACAAGAAGAAGGCATAATGAGAGGAATAGTCTCTTCGGTGTTGCCTATAGAAGGACTAGGATATCTTCAGGCCGATGATCTGGAAGAAGCTTACGAGAAGGCAGAAGTTCTGATTTCTGAAGAAGCAACAACGATTACTTGGAGGATGGGTGTATACGATGATGAAGGCAATGCTCTAGAGTCTGATGGAATAGAAATCAGAGTATCGATGGTTAATCACGAGTTAACCGATGTCAATGAGTTTCAGATTGATCCTATCGAGGAGTCTGTTTACAGTCTAGCAACACTGATTGGTTGCTTCAGTCTCATGTTAATACTTCCTCTTATTGTATATTTCTCCGCAATTTACAAAGCAAGGAAGGACGAGTCAACCAGGTTAAAGGCTCCACCGTTGGATAAATAGTGCTACTTCAATTCAACAAGATTCAGATCCATGAGGTTAGTAATTGACGTCAGACAGCGTTCTTTGGCAGGGATTATTTCTTCTTTGTAGCAATCTTCCATAATCTGAATGATTTGTGACAATGTTCTATCTCCATCGATAAGATCCCACAAGGCTGAGTTTAACCTATCCAATGGTCTCCTAAGTAGTCTAGGGGCTTTAGTTAACTTTGCTAGGATGTACTCTAATCGATTAAAATCCTTCTCAATAAGGATAACAACCTGCCTATCTGAAATACCGTGAGGCTCCAATATCTCGCTAGGTGTGTCATAGGAAATGCCATGTTCCCAGAGACACGGAACGTGGGTAGGAATACTATCTATTCCGATGTTTATTTTCATTATATTACCACCCATAAAACAAGACTAACCATACAACAAACTCCGAATATCGCGGATGCCCTGGTAAGATTTACAGATTTTATTATATTTTTAGAATACCAGGTAATTATTCCGAAGAATGAGGTCAAGAATAGTAGTATTTCGCTACCTTGTGGGAGTAATTCCAATTTATCTCCTCAACTTTATGGAATTCTCTACGATTGATTTTGACAATGTTGAAATCCTTTTGTTTAACCCTTCATCTATAATATCTCCATTATCATCAAATGCTTCATTGATGTGAGGTACAGCAATTTGCTCGGGTACAACCCACCCATGAATCCACCTAGCCGCAATTCTCATGTGATTAAGGGTATTATTGCTAGACTGTCCGCCCAGCGTAGAAACCAATCCAAACACTTTTCCTGAAGTGTGTTTAGAATAAAGCCAATCTAGACTGTTTTTCATGACTCCACTCATCGTCCCATGATATTCAGGACTGGAAAGGATATATGCATCAGATTCGGTAGCCATAGATTGAAACTGCTTTACGTTATCATCATCCCAAGAGCCCTTTGCACCTACAAGGGGCAATGGATATGCTCCGTGATCCCAAACCGTTACATCAGCCCCTAGCTCAGTGCACTGATCTAGTATTATTTCCAACATCCTGCCATTAGCTGATTGTAAATCATAGGTCCCACAAATTCCCATGACGCGTATAGGCTTATTCATGTCTCTGGAAGAAGGTACCCGTCTTCAAGGTGTAGGTATGGTCGCTAAGCAATAGAGTACGAGACGAGAGAATGCTTATTTCAAATTCGTGCAGGGCAAGGTTATGGATGGGGGGAGGATTACGCAATTACTCACTGATGCGAAGTCTCACGCGGACGTTGGAGACATGCTCCTAGCTAGTCAACTTTACACAAAGGCCACCGAGGTCGATCCGAACAATGCAGCTGCATGGTATGGGCTCGGAGTAGTACAGACGGCCAGGGGATTCCCAGATGACTCTAGATTAGCGTTCGAGAATGCACACAGGTTAGACCCTGGGCATGCTCCCACGGCTGCGAATCTTGCTGTTTTATTGGAGAATATAGATCCCTTAAGATCTTACGAACTCGCAACTATGGCCGTAGAGAAATTGGGTAGTATTCAGCAATTATCTACTATTATCGAGAGTCATAATGAATCAATGGTCGGCGATGATTCAGTGGTTCTAACTGGAATTGGACAAAGCCAAGAAGCCCCATTGATAGAGAGTCGTGAGATAAATGATGAATCAAATCAAACAGAAGAATATCCAATTTTAGAGAGTCGTACAGTCAAAGAGGAAGATGAGATATTACTGGAGGCCCGACCAATAGAAACAATTGACGAGATTATCAATAATGCGAAAAAGTTGCTAACCGAAAACAGGCCTAAGGAGGCCCTTTCATCTATCAGGAGTAGGTTAGAAAAGGATGGTTCTGGGAACTATGAATTATGGTCATTGTGTTCCACAACTCTCTATATGTTAGGTCACAATAATGAAGCACTAGAAGCTGTAGAATATGCAATTGCGATAGGAGACGACCGGGCTAAAACGCATTATAATCATTCGCAGATTCTAAAGGACTTAGGTAGAATAGAACAATCGTTACAATCAATTTCCAATGCCTTAATTTCAGATCCTGAGCATGTCAATAGCCTAATTTATATGGGTGAAATGAAGTTACAGAATAATGTCACTAGTGAGGCTATATCCTTCTGGGAAAGGGCTTACAATATCTCATTGGATGATGAATTAATGCTCCGCATTAAAAAGGCTAAGGATAGCATACCCAAAGTTGATGATTTGGAAAGAGATGCAAAATTGGCTATGGAGTCCATTGAGGATAAAATTTCCATTGCTAGGGCTCTGACTGAGGAGGGTGATTATGTTAATTCAGTGAAAGCTTGGAAGCGTCTTCTGGAAGTAAACAAAGAGTCTCCAGAGATTTGGAATGGCATGGCAGATTCACTCTCAGCCGCTGGGCATGTTGATAGAGCACTTCAGTGTAGACAAAGGGCTAATTCATTGACTATCCAAGAAGAGGATACCTCATACTCAGAGCCAGAAGAAGAGCTTGATTTGATAGCGGCTGGAAAGGAAGCCAAGGAGATATTAGAAAATTTAGATAATTCTCCAGAGATTGATGCAAACGTATCCATCGAATGGTACAATAAAGGAATCAATTTATTAGCGGAAGAAAGAGGATCCGAAGCCCTAAGCTCCTTCGAAAAGGCGATAGGGGGGGCACCCAAGGACGAATTAGAGCTTCGTGTCAAAGCACAATCTGGTAGGGGGCATGCACTGTATCAAATGGGCAAATATGGAGACAGCATAAGGTCATATCATACAGCTATATCAATGGACCCTGGCGGGGTTAGTGGCAAACTCCTGTATAACATGGGCTCTTCATACGCTTCCCTAGAGCTCTTTCAGGATGCTGTGAAGTGCTTTATGCAAGCATTAGATAGAGGCCTAGATGAAAACGATAGGGCACTGTGTAAAAAACAGCTCAGCAGGTGTAAGATATTGGCAAAAGAACAAGCTAGAAGGTCTGGTCGATGATGACTCTACTAGGACAACTATAGACTGATGAAACCTCATTCTTCACAAACCCGATCAATGTCATACCATGCTCCATGGACATCTCAACAGCCATGGAACTTGGTGCACCAACAGCAATAAAAATTGGTATACCACACCTGATAGCTTTGTAGGTTAACTCAAAGGAGGCCCTGCCGGATACTACTAGAAAACCATCGTTAATGGGAATTTTATCTTCCATCAGGACTGTCTCTTATACACATCTGACGCTGCCGACGAACATAGGCGTGG
>CAXHFM010000064.1:0-7189 GCA_964016345.1 uncultured Candidatus Poseidoniales archaeon
CACGCCTATGTTCGTCGGCAGCGTCAGATGTGTATAAGAGACAGGTGATGTACTATCCCTGCCAACCTTGGGACTCTCCTCTCGGGATTGCAACCAGTCTCCTCCACAAGATTGGTGTCGGAGTAGATGAGGGGAAGCATGATCCATACAATATTCTCGATGCTCTTCCGTTGAGGCCCGGTGCAGAAATTGATATCGATTCCTACAGGAGAAAGCTGACGGCTCATTTACTGGATGAATCCAAATTAGATACCAAGGAAGATACTGAACTCCTGGTTGTTCTAGACGACGTCCATAATATAGGGTCAGAAGCAAACTATCTTTTTGGTGCTCTACTACAGGTAGCTGAGGTTGCTCCGTTAAGACTAATATTGATCTCAAGAAATAGACTATCATTTTATGATACTAGAGACGTTCATATCAAGAAGAGGGTGAGAGAACTACACCTTTCCGGTCTTTCTATCGAGGAGGTTAATACTTGGATAGCTTCAATGAATCTTCCCAATGAAGCGGAGGTTGAAAAAATCCATACTATCACAGGTGGACACCCATTGGCAGTAGAGCTATTGGAACTTTATGGAAAAACCGTACATGAGGATTGGACCCGTTTTCTTGATCAAGAGATTCTAGATGTTCTCCCTCAGGATAGCAGAGAGATTCTCTCTATTCTTTCGATTTCCGATAGACCGGTTCCATGGGAAATTATAGCCAGGGCAGCCGATCATGATGGGCCTCCTCCAACCGAGCTCATAGAAAGGGGCCTTATGCTGGAACTAGAGGAGGGAATGTGGTTACATGAAGCTATCAGGGCCAGGCTGCTTAGAGATGTAGGAAATCCTCTAGAGGATAGGTCTAACAAACTGAGAAAGGCATTCGAGTCTTAAGACATATGTCGATCCAGCCAAGAGTCCATACCTGGCTTGGGCATGGCACCCGTCATTCTATCAACTAATTCTCCATCCTTGAAAAGTATCAGTGCCGGGATTCCCCTAACAGCGAATCTTCCCGGGCTTAGTGGATTAACATCGGTATTTACCTTGGCGATTGTAATCTCTCTCTCGGTTGCTATCTGACTCAATACTGGAGCAATCATTTTGCACGGACCGCACCAAGGAGCCCAGAAATCAACTAGGACCCATCCCCCACTCTTTGTTACTACATCAAAGTCTGAATCACTAGCATCTATCACTTGTCCCATGGGTGCACCTATGCTCCTGAGAAGGGGACATCGTATCAACCTGTGTCTTGCTATCGATATCCAAGGGATTGAGAACCCCCTCCTCCTCCCCTAGTTCAGAGCGCACATGGATGTTACTCCCAGCATACTGACTGCGGACTTCTGCAAACTAGGTGAAACACTAGATGAGGCCATTGATGCGGGAGTAAACTGGATTCACATGGATATAATGGATGGTAACTGGGTTGTAAACAAGACAATCACATTTGGACCGGCAATTATCCGTTCGGTCAGAGAAAGGTTAGGAGACGAAGTGTTCATAGATTGCCACTTAATGATTAGCAATGCCGAAGAGACATGGATCCAGTATGTAGATGCAGGAGTAGACATGGTGATTGCTCATATCGAAGCGGTCCAAGACTTTCCAAATCTCATCAGAGAAATCCAGTCAACGGGAACACAGATCGGGTGCGTCCTCAATCCCGAAACAGAAATCGACGAAGTTATTTCTTTACTACCAGATTTAGATCTAGTGCTAGTGATGTCTGTTGTTCCAGGCAAGGGCGGGCAGTCGTTCATGCCCGAGGTTGAGCAAAAGGTCAGGGCTTTCAGAGATGCAATAGATAAACAGGAGATTTCAGGGGGCAAAACCCCGATCCTAATGATCGATGGAGGAATTAAGCATCACAATGCGGCTATGGTTTACGAATGGGGCGTAGATATTGCGGTAGTAGGTAGTGGACTGATCAATAATGAAGGCACAATTTCTCAAAATCTTCTCAGAATAAACAAAGCATTAGAGGGCGAATAATCAACGCATTGAAATCATACCCCTCTATGCAACCCCATGGTCTCCGAGGAATGGGTCTCATCGGAAGTACTGAAAGTGTATCCAACTGCTTCAGTAGAGGCTACTGATTTGCATGGCTCTGGGGACCACTTTCATGTCAGAATAATATCCAAGGATTTCGAGGGTGTAAGGCCACTCCATAGACAGATGCCAATTTTGAAGCACTTCAAGAAGTACATAGAAAATAATTCAGTACACGCTCTTGATTTGAAGTGCATGACCCCAGAACAATCCTCAGCAATGGGAAATACGAAGTTTGATCCTCATTCTGGAAAGCAAGAGTTCTTTGGTATCCATGTAAGGCGACCCAACAAGAAGTGATGTTATGAGTGGATTTAATTGGACACCGAGCGAGTTGCAAGAGATAGTCGATGGCAATGATTTAGTCATTTTTATGAAAGGAACTCCTGAACAGCCACAATGTGGCTTCTCCAGTCGTGGAGCCCAGATAGTTAGTGCCTTTGCCAGGGAAGTAGGTCTCGAACAATTCGCTTGTGTTAATGTTCTATCTGACTCCAGGGCCAGAACTGCTCTCAAAGAGTGGTCTGATTTTCCCACAATCCCTCAAGTCTTTGTTCATGGTGAGCTGATTGGCGGTAGTGACATAGTCCTCGAGATGTTCCAAGACGGTAGCCTTCTAGAGATGTACGAAGCCGGCCGAACGTGAGCACCCACATTCCGTTGACCGAAGATCGTCGTACGATGATAATAGCTTTAGCAGGAGCAGGGGCTATTTCTTTCGCCCCAATTCTATACAAATTATCAGAAACTAACCCCGCGACTGGTGCATTCTTCCGTATGGCATATGCCGTTCCACTACTCTTGTTGATTGTGTTCTTATCCAAAAAGGAGGAGACCCGTGATATCCGATCGAGGAGACTCACCTTTTTGGCTGGGTTAATTATAGCGTTTGATTTTCTGGCATATCATAGCGCCATAGACTACGTAGGAACAGGAATCGCCACCCTAGTCGGAAACTCTCAGGTCATCATTGTGACATTAGTAAGCTGGAAGCTCCTGGGGGAACGACCAAATCGCTCTATTCTTCTTTCATTACCTGTTGTTGTATTTGGTCTAGCACTCATTTCAGGAATATGGGATGGAAAGCCCTACGGAGATGATCCGACAAGAGGAGTAATTGCCGCGGTGTTCGCAGCGTTTTTTTACTCATCATTTCTGATTGTCTACAGGTATTCGAACAAAACGATGGGTCCTGCCGCTAATGCCCAGCTGGACGCCACCCTAGGCGCAACCATTGGACTTCTATTCCTAGGGCTGATCCCACTGGAATCGATAGGTGTCCAACAAATAAACTTCGAGATAACCTGGCCAAGCCATGTATGGCTACTATTACTGGCTTTTTCCTGCCAAGTTGCAGGCTGGATAGCAATCACATACGCACTTCCTAGGCTTCCTGGAGCACACACTTCTTTTGCTGTGCTTATCCAACCGGTGTTAACCATTATTTGGGGTATTTTCCTTCTTGAGGAAACTCCCTCCACACAGCAGGGGGCAGGAATGGTTCTAATCTTCATCGCTATTATAGCCGTTACAATATTCGGGGATGCTAAGGCTAAGCCTGAATCTGTTTAGGTGTACAGGGCGAGAGATAATTGCGAAGGGATGGGATGCACTCAGCGAGAACCAATCGGCCCCGTACATGTAACACTGAGGGTCGGGGATAGATAATCGTTGCCAGTAATAGTTGCAAAAAGTATCGATTCAGACATTATTCATCAGATTAAGATACAGAAAGAACCTCAGGGCCACCTTCAGTGACGTAAACAGTGTGTTCAAATTGACCAACATTGCCTTTATCCTGGTCACGTAATGCAGAATAGACTTCTAAAAATCTAATCGAGGTCAACTTCTTAACAAGTTGCCCCCATTTCCTCTTGAGAGACTCCTCATCCTCTTCAGGGAAAGGCTTCTCCAAGAGAGGGAAGGCCCATCGTTCAGCGAATGGAAGAGTGCTGTATCTCTCTTCAATATAGTGTGCCAGCCTTGCACCTAAGGGCTTAAGCTTCTTTTTTGCAAGTGCTTTTCTGATATTGACATTACCGGTTACTCTGAGTATATTGGATGAATTGTGGGGATTCACATTCTCTACTAAACCACTCTTCCCGGTAGTATTGAATGGCTCGACAGCGTACACTCCCCCTTTCTCTACTGAACCTTTGAACCCTGGATTATTGGCCCCACAAGAGTACATTGGAATCGAAACCCCATCATGCAGGCTCCATCGTTCCATTTTATGACCGCACAAATTAGAAATTGGTAAGAATCCAGCATCTTTTGCCACCTGTTCTGCGGCAGCCCCCACGACATGCCAAGAAGTTCCCGGATGCATCTTCTCTATAGCGGCGTCCCGTGCATCTTTAGCAGCCTTGATTTGATCAGTATGATTTCCTCCATTTCCAACTTCTAGCGTCATCGCATTGTCTCCAAGAGCTCCTTTGATGTGAACGCCGACATCTAGCTTGACCAAATCTCCCTTCTCAAACACCATCTCCCTTCCCCATCCCTCTGGAGGACTCAGTTGGGTATTGGTAGTGTAATGGGCGGCCATGTCATTAACGGAGATAGTTACAGGGAATGCAGCCTGACCTCCGTGTCTACGAATAAACCTCTCAGCGGAGTCAATAACATCATTCCAGCCATTGCCTGCAACGATCTCTCCTTTGATTCCCTCCAAGGTCCTTCGAGCAACGTGGCCAGCATCCTTCCACTGCTTCAAATCCGACTCTTCAACCAATCAAAAACCTCCAATTTTTTCACTAAACCTTCTCTCAGCACCTTGGTTCCTGTAGTATCGGGCGAGTGAGTGGAGGATTGCCACGATATCAAGGTACTGGGTACACTACCCCCGCAGAGTCCGCTAACGAATGGTATGTGCGAACCATCAGTCGAAAGAGAACGTGCTGCCATGGCTGTGTCATTCTCAGGGGGACTTCCAGAAATATTTGCACTCGTGGCTGTGATTGGCCCCACTTCCTCAATTAGCCCCACTGCAGCATCGTGAGATACCACTCTCAATGCCACCCTCTCTCCTCCAAGTCTCTCGTCTAGTATGGACTTTGAATCAAGGATCACCGTAATTGAACCAGTCGGAAAATGATCTAACAATGACACAACGCTGTCTGGGGTGTGCGCGATTCCCCTTGCCTGCTCAATATTTGCCACTGCGAGACTTACTGGCTGATCCCTCTGTCTATTTTTCAATGAGTAAAGTAGATCCAGTGACTCACTAGTTGGTAAGCATCCCAATGCAGGCTGTGTGGATGTCGGATAAACAACACACATCCCTCTTCTCAAACAAGATACTGCATCTTCCATGGAATCTACCTTATATGTCGTCTGTTGGCAGGAGGAAGGGAGTCTGCCTGAGCAACAATTGATCCAACGCTCAAATCGATATTTGTCTGATGCGTATGTCTTTGGAATATCCTAGCCACCTCATATGATCCTACAATCAAATTTACAACCGGAATCAGATATACCAACTTCCTGAAAGCCCTACGATCCCACATCTGACTGGTCATCTCGCTTCCATCGTCAACCAATACAGCTAGCCCCATCGACCTCTGCCCAAGAGATCTCGAAAACCTGATTCCAGTTAGCCTCCAATAAAGCCAATGCGATGCTAATAGTATGAAGGTATACGCCAGAGAATGATGTGTGGAGTCTTCCCATGTCTTGAGATTCCACACGTTCATCAGTTGGAACCTGGTGATAAGCATCAAAACAGTAGTAACAATAACTACGTCAATTGCGAAAGCAGTACCCCTTCTCGTCGCAGAGGCTAGAATCGTACCTTCGGGTATTTTCCAATGGTCAGTGCTCTGTTCTGCAACAATAACTCTAGCTAATGAACCACCAGAAGGTGAAAGTGAAATCGGCGAATCATGGTCGACCATAGTACTCCCTCAAGCCATCCCGATGATGTGCCACGCCTCAAGGTTGTGTTTCCTAGCATGTTCAATCCATGAGGCCCAATTCTCATTATGTCTCAGAGTAGCGGGGTCTCCTATTACCACCAAACCCCTCTTAGCCCTTGTTAGGGCTACATTCAATCTCCTAGGATCGGACAGGAATCCAACATTCCCCTCCGAGTTAGATCTGACACATGAAAAAATTATGATCTCCTTCTCTCTTCCTTGATAACCATCTACAGTCTTCACCTCCAAATCAGTCAGCGCCTCTGGAAGAACATCTCGAATAGCCCTAACTTGGGCTGCATAAGGAGTGATGACTCCAATTTGGTCCTGCCCTATCTCTCCAGCATTTACCAGGTCCTCTACGATTTTTGCCACCCAAGAAGCTTCAGCCTTATTCTCCTTGGAAGCGCCATCAGGTCCAGCTACCTCTCCCCCTTCAACCGGTAAGAAGGCAATCGGCCTTTCCCAATCAGGCCATAGAATTCCAGCAGGGGCTTTCCTATCGGATTCTGTAACCCCGTCTTCCAATTTTCCGTCATAGAACATCTCATTAGGGAATTCTGATATCCCCGGGTGCATCCTGTATTGCTTTGTCAATAAGAAGGGGGTAATGCCCATATCCATCATTCTCTCAAATAGTGATTTACTCAATCCACCATCTTCAGCTCTTCTAGATATTACTGTGGGCGATAGTTGCTTGTGATCCCCAACGAGAACAATCTGCCTAGCACCTCTGACAATTGGTACCAAAGTGGACGGCTCCGTAGCCTGAGTAGCTTCATCAATCAGAACCTGACTAAATCTCCTTCCATCCAAAAGCTCGTGCCCGGAACCTATGCAAGTACAGCATAGGACTTGTGCCCTATCCAGAATATCATCTCTCATCTGGCCTTCTATCCTCCTAACTTCCTTCCACCCCCTGCCTAAATCTCTGTGAGCAATACCCTTCTCCTTACCTCCTCTCATTCCCTTAATTTTACGACCCAGCTTCTCATTGAGCTCTAGATGATCTATGAGATCTTTCCTGAGTGGATGCCTTTCCATCAGAGCGTCCATAGTAGCCTCCCTCAAACCCTCTCTTACTTTCACTGGCTGTCCCAGTCTCACGGCTCTCACCCCTAGCTCTAGTAATCCTTCCAACAAATTGTCCACAGCGACATTTGAATCTGCTACGGCCAGGATCTGTCTCTTATACACATCTCCGAGCCCACGAGACTTACGTGC
>CAXHFM010000065.1:0-7189 GCA_964016345.1 uncultured Candidatus Poseidoniales archaeon
TGATAGACACAATAGTACTCTCCGATGAAGATGAAGATTTCGACTTCAACGTCGGTGATGGTTTCCTGGGAGTGGTAATTGAAATGAGAAAGGACGGTGAGCTTATTGATACCTTGGTCCCAGGTATACTTAGATTTGGACCAGTCCCTAGATCAGAGGTGGATAGACACGTAGGACTATTTGGTGACACTATTCTCATTATGGATGGTTTCCAAGTACAAGATCTAATGCCAGCACTATTCTTTAATCAGACAGATGGTCTCGATAATGTAAGGGTGACAATCCATGAACTTCAGGGCAGCCACTTAGTTTGGACTGGATGGGCACTCACCATTATCGGAGGAATTCTGGCGTTTTCATCATCTGAAAAACCCTCCAATAAAGAGGAAGAGTGAATCTTCGCCAAAGTATTCGCCACCGTTTGAATGAAAAAGGGGAAGCGGGTCGGCCGGATGCCAAGGAGGCGAATCACATGGACAATGGTGCAATAGTACACATCGACTACGACCTTTACGAGGTCGACTCTGAGAGACTCATAGAGACTACACGCGAAGATATAGCCAAGGAGCATGATATACTCGATGAAAATAGGGAATACTCGCCAATGATTACCGTCATAGGAGACGGGAGACTCATCGCAGGGTTTGAAGCATCTCTTTCGGATGCTGAGGCCGACAAGGACTATGAAATAGACATAGAAGCATCTGATGCGTACGGTGAGAGGGATGCCAGTCTCGTAGAAACAATCGGGCAAAATGTTCTGATGAGAAGCGTTAGGGACCCCAATATGCTGGCAATTGGCGCTCCAGTGGAGATTGGAGGAAGGACCGGCGTCTTACAGTTCTTGAGTGCCGGCCGTGCTAGAATTGACTACAACCACCCATTAGCCGGATCAACCCTCAGGTACAACTACAATATCGTCAAGGTCGTCGAAGATCGCAAAGAAAAGGTTGAGACACTTCTGAAAATGAACACTGGAAGAGATGATTTCGAGATTGATTTTGAGAAAGACGATCTAACCGTAACACTTCCAGATACAATCGCATATGACCAAAACTGGTCATACGCTAAATTCAGCCTTGTGAGAACACTCAGGGACCATATTGGCGTTGGTACAATAGTCTTCCGTGAAGTCCATGAGCCTAGAGTGATAGAGGAAGAGTGAGCTCAGAAATTCCTCATTATCACTGGAACTAGAGGCTGTGGTAGATGCCTCAATACCCTTGCCAGTGTTGACCCAGGCCCATAGATGACCTGCCCTTTCCTTCTCCGCATACCTCTATATCCAAGCTTAGCTACCTTCCCAGCACTTGCACCCCCTCCTCTCTGAAAATAACTTTTCATGAGAGATTTCCCATTAAAATCATCTATCCCTGAGGAAGCAGAGAAATTTGTTCTAGTCGCGCTTGGGCACAAACATGTCACGTTAACATTGTGAGGTTTCAATTCTGCCCTGAGGGAGGCTGAAAATGAGTTTACGTAGGCTTTACTCGCTCCGTAAGATGCGAATCTCATCGTCGGGAACATACCAGTTGTGGATCCAACATTCAGGATATTTCCGCCCCCGTTTTGTACCATTGATCTTCCGAATACCGCACAAAGCTCGGTCAGAAGTCTCACATTCAAATTAATCATCGACCTAACTCTCTGCTGATCGTGGTTTACACAATCAGAGTAAATAGCAAACCCGGCGTTGTTTACTAGTGTGTCGACGGTCCAACAATTCTCCTTACACCAATTTTCAACCAACTCACAGGCGTTGTCCTCTGATAGGTCAATTCTCTTTGTGTACAGTCTTCCTTCATATCCTGTACACTCCTTCTTCAAAGAATCGAGCTCATCCTCGAATAGGCTTATTGCGAGAACACTGGAACCATCCTTCAAAAACAGTTTAACCAACTCCTTTCCGATACCAGAACCAGATCCGGTTACAATTACTTTCTCAGGAGTAACTTCCCCTTCCAATTCGAGAGCGTTATCAGATTTCTTGGGAGGCATGTACTGATTGTAACCGACTCACTGGAAAAGATTACCTGTCATTAAGATCTACTGCTTCAAACTGGAACATTCATGACTGGAAGCCCACTGTGACGGATGCCTCAATGACGACGAAGGTGGACTGAGCTACGGCATTGACGTTCCCTATGAGTACCGAGAGGCACCACTTTACACACGTATTCAAGACATACGCCCTCTTGCGTGTACTGTGAACAGGGCCATATCATCAATTTCTTTGTGCCTGATGATGTTGCTCAGCATAGCCTCCAGCGGTTGTATGGGACTCGCAATGCAGAGGGAGTTAATGGAGGGGATGAGAGACGATCCCCGTGAGGAAATTGTACCCGTTGAACCCGTTGTACAAGCTCACATTTTTGCACAGAACGAGTGTATACTGCCAGGAACTGAGAGCCACAGTCAAGAAACAGACTGCTACTCTAACGAGAGTGTGATATTGGTCGATGAAACGGTTTCTAAGATGCTACTTGACTTCTCCGTTTCCTTCGAGTGGTCTTCAACTGTCGGTGAACTACTTGGAAATAACACAGATGAACTCAGATTCGTTGAAATTACTCTTTTGAAACCAAATGGTGACACGTGCTGGGAGTATCTTGCAACCAGCTCAGTGGGCCAGATGTCCCTGGAGTTGAGGAGCGAGAGTGATTGCACCATTTCCATAGGTAACTCGTCTGGTTTTACGAATGGAAATTGGGCTCTTCAGGTTAGGGCAAGGGGATATGCGTTATCCGCCCCCATCGATACACTCTCGTTTGAAGACGAGTTCAGAGTATCCCTTTGGGTTACCAAGAAGTGCATTGTCTTCCCAGAAATACACGCAGAAGGCGAGTGCACATTTAGTTCAGAGCTCGAATAAGGCTCATTCTTCCGACAGATGAAATGGCGTAGCGCTTATGAGTGGTTGGCAGTTCGCCAGACTCCGAGGAATCGTTTTGGATGACAGCCTAACCCCACTTGTACCGCTTGACACGTATGAGCAGCACGCTGTTCACATAGGCACTAACCAGAAATCTTCGGACATGAAAGCATTCTTGGATACTTTCAGACAAGATGGTAGCGGACTTCACCACATTGACATTAGACAGACTGACTCTAGGATCCGCACCGTGGCTAAATTCCTAGCTAACTATGACTCTAGTAGGATACTAGTAGTTAGCGCTCGTCAGTACGGTCAGCGACCTGCGAGAATGTTCGCCGAGGCCATTGGAGCCAAGAGAATTGTTGGCAGATTCATTCCCGGAACTCTAACTAATCCAAAACTCAGGACTTACATTGAGCCTGAAGTAATCGTAGTCACGGATCCCGCTGCCGACTCCCAGGCTCTCTCCGAGGCTGTGAGTTCCGGTATGCCAGTTATCGGAATCTGCGACGCAAACAATAGACTGAGGAATGTGGATCTAGTTTTGCCAGCCAATAACAAGGGAAGAAGGTCACTTGCTCTAATCTATTGGCTTCTTGCTAGAGAGACTCTGAAAATAAAAAGTGGGATTTCCGATGTAGATTGGGAACGCTCCCAGGATGTTGATGACTGGGAGTCTTCTTTCTAGACTCAATAATATCTTTTCTTAGTTCATCTGATAACTGGAAAGCCGGTCCCGTGTCCATGGACTTCAGCCCAGTTCCTATTTCACTGGCCCCAATGGCTGGGGTAACTGATCTAGCTTACAGGCTTCTTGCGAGGGAATGTGGCGCTGACTTTACTGTAACAGAGTTTACCGCCGCCTCCGGACTAACCAGGAAGAACACGTACTCATGGCTCAAGGTCGAAACCGACCCCCGGGAGGCTCCCTTCATTCCCCAGATCTTTGGAGGAGATATTTCAGAGATGGCAAAAACGGTAGAAATGCTTGAAGACAGAGCAGATATAATCGATATCAATTTTGGATGCCCCGCGCCCAAAGTCTGTAGAAATGATGCTGGGGCCGCACTCCTGAGGGACCCTGATAAGGTAGTTAACATGGTGAGGAAATGTATAGCATCGACGGATGTACCGATCTCCGTCAAGATGAGACTAGGCACGGGCGCAGGGGAAAACACCGCTCTTGAAATCTCTCAAAGATTGGCAGAAGAAGGCGTTTTGAGAATATGCGTCCATGGTAGGACTTTGAGACAGAGATACTCAGGAACAGCCGATTGGAATCAAATCAAAGAAATATCAGACTCTGTCGATATTCCTGTAATAGCGAATGGTGATGTCATAGATACTTACTCAGCTAAGGCCTGTCTCATAGCTACAGGAGCCTCTGGACTGATGATTGGAAGAGGGGCAATAGGAAGGCCGACTGTATTCCATGAGATAAAAGAAGGAATGGGTTGGTCTGTTGGCAGTCCCCCGTGGGGAGAAGGTGGACCTTCCAGAGCAAGAAGATGGTGCTGGGACAGATATCTAGAATTATCCCATGAGGTATTTGATGAATCAGGGGGCAAGAATCTCAAGAGACACGCAGTATCGTTTACCAAAGGACTTCCAGGAGCATCAGCAATGAGAGTAAGACTACACTCAATACAGGACAAAGAGCAACTTGGCGATGAGGTAAGTAGGTATCTCCACAATCTCGAAGAGGACGAAAATCAGCCTGAAATTGCATCTTCCAATCTCTGAGATACTGTCTTCAATCTTCCGAGCGTTCTATCGGTACTCCTCATTACATTCTCTGTGACCATATCTCCATCCTCGCCAGAGATTCTGAACCCATAGGGCATTCTGCCCCCGAGTGTATTGAGGAGTATCTTTTGGGAATCTAGCTCAGTATCGGACAATATCTCCTCAACCTTCTCAATACTCAAAGACTTACTCTTTGCACCAGAGATCAATTTCTTCGCAGTATCGCTATTAATCCTCCCTAACCCTCCTCGCGTCATAAGCCACCCTTCACCTCTAGCATCAAATTGCCTCATTACTCCAACAAATATATCCTGAGCTATCCTGTTCATCATGGGGACTCTCTCAACTAATCCGGCCACTCTCATCTTGTCAACTGATCTACCCACCCTAGAGCGAGTCTCTCCAATCTTGTCCGAAAGTGCTAGAATAGTTTTCGCATCACTAGACCTACAAAGCTCAATTAGGATTTTACTTGCAAGACTGTCTCCGGTGCGAGCTCTCTCTCCAGATAGCCCCAGATCTCTAGCCAATGATTCTAGATGGCTATCATCTTCCGACATTGGACCAGGTTCTGAAATCATTATTTTGAATGGAAGACTCTCATCTGGTGCAGTTACCAACATCCTTTCATCAGATTGAGATACATAATTTGAAAGTTCCTTCATCCTTAATTTCAGTACTGTTCGTGCTTCATTAGTAACTAGGTCTACAGCCGAGGAAATGGAACCTCCTCTAAGAACATGAATATGCCATCCTCCATCAGTGTTTGACGATATTAAGCCACATTCCTTCAGTTTTACCAGTTGATGATGAATACCAGTTTGTGACAGGCCAGTAACCTCGCAGAGTGATTTTGCATCCCACCCTCCCAATGGTTCTTTTAGAAAAGCCTCAGTCATAATTCGATGAAGTGCACCTTGCCCCTCCTCAATACCTCCTCCCTCACTTTTCCTCCTTACCAAGCCCATAGAATCAAGTAGCCAAGCCAGAAGAACATCAGGATTTTTACTTCCTGTGGGCATCGGTAACTCGCCTAGTCTTAGCCTGAACACAACCATGGCCCGAGATTGGGGGTTCTATAGAATTCCCAATGGTGTTTATGATAAAGGGGAATTATTAACTCTTTGACAATTTCGAACATTCCACTCTGACGTCAAGCCATGGGTACTCAACCTTGGATCTCCTCAAGCCATCCAAATGTGGAGCGAGCGATAGACCGGATTGACTTACAATCCCTCTTTTTCTAAGTACCGATATTGCTGAGTGGACAGAAGCTCTAGATCTTCCAAGGTCTCTAGCCAGTTGAGCTTGAGACTCGGGCCCTTCTTCCTCGGTTAGTCTTGCTACTACCACTCTCTGAACTTCTGAAAGGCCAACAGGCATCATTGCTGCGGCCCTTGAATGATCAGTTACCCCGGCACCCTCCAAAATCTCTATCTGTGCCGGAGCACCGAAGTAGTAACAAGTTCGCCCATTAACTGGTACCACTGTAACTATACCTTCCTTAGTTAGACTATCAAGATGATGACGTAGTGTGCCATTTGCTGCAGACAGTCTCCTTTGAAGCTCTCTAAAGTGTATGCCCGGAGATTTTTCCAATGCCTCAATAATTCTGAGTCTCAATGGGTGCTCCCAACCAGTCTCCCTTTGGGCGATCATGGTGCCTTGTGCAACGGGAAATAACACTTGGAAACCACCGCCCAAACCTAGCGCGGCTCCTGCCAATGCACCGATTGAATCAACGTACCATGGGCGAGTAGCCTTCCATTGGTCGACTAGTGCCATGATTTTGCTTGTTAGCATAAGGGGTTTTAATGATGTGTCTTAATGCTCATAGGAAACAGTATATCCGGACATCATTTCGGCCCTTCGATTTTACCATTATGTATTTTCATGTAGGCCACTAGTGGTGAAAGTAGTTTGCCAGCCCTTCTCCCATGCTCAGTGAGGCTGTAAGTTACTCTAACAGGTGGCCCCTCCTCGACTAATCTCTCCACCAAACCAAAGTTTACGCATGTTGTCAGTTTATCGGATAGGGTCCGGCTACTTATTCCTCTCAGTAAACCCCGCATCTCGTTAAACCTACGATCACCAGCAATGTACAAAGTAGCTAATATCTCAGTGGTCCATCTCGAGCTGAATACCGAGAATGCATCAACTGCAGAATCTACTTCCCAGCTAATATTGAATTTTTCATCATTATACCTAGAAAATAACGTACGTATTTCCTTTCCAAGAAGCATCACCTCATCAACCTGCTTCTCTACCTTTCTTATGTCTCTCTTCGTTAACCTAAGCGGCTCCTCTGGCATAGTAACAGGTATTCCACAAGGTATCTAGTGTATAAAATGCACCTATGTGTAATCATCATAACTACGCCGATCAAATAGTAGATTCGAGAGAGTAGTGTTAAATCTGCACCAAGGAGAGATAATAAGAATGGATAAATTTTTAGAACATTGGATTGAAGAAACTATTGAAGATCATCATATCTCTGTAGGGATTCATAAAATAAATATCAGATCTGTCTCTTATACACATCTCCGAGCCCACGAGACTTACGTGCAT
>CAXHFM010000066.1:0-7029 GCA_964016345.1 uncultured Candidatus Poseidoniales archaeon
AGATGCACGTAAGTCTCGTGGGCTCGGAGATGTGTATAAGAGACAGTTAGGGATTGAAGCAGGGAATGAGAGGTTTGTGGGATTTCTTAAGGCCGGCTATCCAGAATCCATACCCAAAATAGAAAAAAAGAGTTCTTCTGATATTAGGAAATACCTTCCCTAGAAAATGGTGTTAATATGAAGAAGGTAATTTACCCGAAGATTGGAGGGGTAGATTCCATACAGATAATCGAAGCAGGGGAGCCACTGGCTACCAAAGGAGAGGTGGTTGTCAGAATTCACAGAGCGGGTATAAATTTCGCAGATTTGATGATGAGGCAAGGGTTGTATGGGTCAAATCCTAATTTTCCATTTACCCCTGGCTATGAGGCGTCTGGAGTAATTGCCATGATAGGCGAAGGAGTTGATGGGTTTGAGGTTGGAGACAGGGTTCTGGCAATGACTGGATTTGGGGGCTATTCTGAAAAGGTCTCAATACCTAGTACTAGAGTTTTCAAGTTACCAGATTCTATAACTTTTGATCAGGCAGCCGCTATTCCCGTTACATATGGCACCGCATATCACATACTTTTCCACCTAGGAAGGATATCCCCTGGAGATTCGGTTCTAATCCATCATGCTGCTGGGGGCGTTGGAACTGCAGTTGCTCAATTGTGTAAAGTCGCAGGAGCCTCAATTGTGATAGGTACGGCTTCTGCATCTAAGAGAGAATTCGTAGAGTCCACAGGGGTCAAGTTTGTAGATAGAGAAAGGGAAGATTTTGTCAAGATTTGCAAAGAAATGACTGGCGGTAAGGGAGTTCATCACGCCATTGATCCAATTGGAGGGAGTAATCTATTGAGATCATACAAAGCCACTAGAAGAGGCGGGAAGGTATACTTCTTTGGTGCTTCATCTGCGGTTAAGGGAGACAGGCGATCCATTGTAGCCGCTTTACGGATGTGGTTTAAGACTCCAAAATTTGATCCAATTAAGATGATGTCATCAAATAAGGCTGTTTTCGGGGTACATATGGGACTTTTAGATGATGACAAGATTTTCGCAGGCCATCTGGATGCTCTTTCTGAGATGCTAGAAAACAACGAAATCAATCCCGTCATAGATAGTATCTGGAGATTTGAAAGAGTAGCTGAGGCTCAGATGCACATGCATGATCGTAAGAACCGTGGGAAAATACTCCTCGATTTCGCTCCAGAGTAATCATAGCCTTACAGGCCTGGTAGCCCCGCATGCCTGACACTTCAAGAGAGTAGTCCTATCCTCTTTGATGAATCTCGTATCCGGAGCTCTACATTGATTGCAAAGGATGTATGTTTTGACATAACTCACGAGTTTTTCCTTGATCCTCTTTGGAGGAACTCTTCCCTTGAGCATTATTCTTGATTGCTCCCTAGTACCTGAGGTTCCTAGTTCATTTAGAAGATATTGATAGACATGATTTGCGTCCCTATCCATCGCATCTACGACGTCTGAGAAGTTTCTAAGAATGGTCTGACTACCCTCAATCAATATTTCTGGCTCCGGCATAGTCCATCTAGACCTCTGACTAATTCCTTCTGGAATTCTTTCACGAGCTCTGTTGAGAAGATCTTCGTAGTCGAAACCATCCATAACGGTCGGAACATACCACTCCTTTTCACCCCACCGGGGAGCGCGGGCATCGGGCAAGGTAAAATCTTGGCACCCCTGGGAGGTGTTATGGGCGAGTCGTTGGAGGTCATGGTTGCTCGGACTGATGAAGGTGCCAAACTCCCTACCAGAGGTAGTGAACACGCAGCTGGATGGGATCTTTATGCCTTGGAAGAGTATGTAGTGCCATTTAGAAAAAGTGTAAAACTACGTACTGGACTAAGAGTAGCTATTCCTGTAGGATATGAAGGACAAGTCAGAGCTAGATCATCATTGGGTTCCAAGGGCCTGATTCTGCCCCATAGTATTGGAACTATTGATGCAGACTACAGAGGAGAGTTGTTTGTCCTCATGACTTGGATTGGAGAAGGAGAGTCATACACAGTAAATGCAGGAGAGAGAATCGCCCAACTGTTAATCTCACCAATACCTGAAGTTTCTTTCAGGGAGGTTTCGATTGGGCAACTTGGAGATACCAAGAGAGGAGATGGGGGATTCGGCAGTACCGGTCGTTTCTAGATATCAGTAATTAGTTAATTTCTATATTGTATTCTCAATAGGTTCATAGGAAGAGGATAGTGTCCCAGTATGATGACAAGTAGCGTGGATGATTTACGAGCCACTGTTGAAGAATTACGTTCTAAGGGGCTCAATACCCAGCAGATAGCAGATGAAATGTCACTTTCCCAGACCACAATTAAGTGGCTTTCCTCGGGAGGAGTGGGCTCTGAAGACAGGCCAGACGATATCAGAGTCGGTTGGAGGTCTATTGCAGTTAAAGCCGGGAGGATAGAGGCTATATCGTTCGTGTTCTGCGATATTCTCGAAGAGGAAATTGGAGATGATGTAGACACTATAGTCGGCATCAGTATTAACGGAATCGCGTTTGCTCAGGCCATAGGCGGACAGTTGGATCTTGACTTAGCGGTCAGCAGGAGTATTAGTGAAGATGGAGGAGGACATATTTCCGAGGTTTTCGCTGATGTTGAAGGTAAGAGATGTGTTGTAGTCGATGACGTGCTCTCTGGAGGTACGACAATGACCAAGACCGTAAACAATCTGAGAGCTGCTGGTGCCGAAGTGAAGCTTTGCATGGTTCTTGCCAATAAGTCCCACAGGAACGAAATCGATGGCGTACCTCTGCGTGGACTTGTCAGAGTCGTGACTGTCTGAGGAAGAGAAATGCACTGGGCAGATTTCAGAGCTCAAAGACTATCTGAGAGGGACGTACCACAGGTAATTGTCTCCGGAATAACCCCCTCGGGAGAATTCCATATTGGCCATCTTAGAGAAATTCTTACGGCTGAAATGATACACAGAGCATGTCTAGATGCTGGACTCGATTCCAGATATTTATTCATAGTTGATTCTATGGACCCATTACGGAGAGTGTATGACTTTCTATCCCCAGAATATGAGGAATACATTGGCGTACCTCTTGCTTACATCCCAGCTCCTAATCCTGATGGGACCGCGAGTACTGGATCAGTAAGCTATGCAGAATACTTCCTGAATCCATTTTTAGAATCCTTGAAAGAGATAGGAGTATTTCCAGAGATAGAGATGAATCACGAGGCTTATGAAGATGGAAGGTTCTCGGAAAAGATTGATCAGGCCATCGGCAATAGACAAGAAATTAGAGATATAATAATGACAGTATCCGGAAGAGAGCTTCCTGAAGATTGGTTCCCCTATAACCCTCGTGGATCAAACGGGAGCATGGATGGAGTTAGGGTAACTGGTTATGAATATCCCTTTGTATCCTGGGTGGATGAAGATGGGACCACTGGAAGGGCAGATATCAGGAAAGCTGAGGGAAAGATGCCATGGAGGATTGATTGGGCTGCTCGCTGGATAATCCACCAGGTAACTTGTGAGCCAGCTGGGAAGGATCATGGGGCTGCTGGAGGTAGTTTTGATACTGGAATACCTATTTGTGAAGTTCTGGGTGGAACTCCTCCTGAAAAGATAGTTTACGAGTGGATTCAACTTAAGGGAATGGGGCCGATGTCCAGCTCATCAGGAGTCACAGTAGGGCCGATGGAAGCCCTCTCTCTGGTACCTCCTGAAATCCTCCGGTATGTTATCGCCAGGAGCAAGATTGGGAGGCATATTGAGTTTGATACAGGATCGGCCTTGTTCGAGATGGCAGATGAATACGAGCGTTTACTTTCCAAGGAAGAAACTGGAGAGATTACAAAGCGTATGCAGACAAGGATCGATACCAGGAAAGGGGCCCTTAGGTTGAGTCAAGTAGTGAGGAACACAGATCCGTCTGACTCCATCGCAGGCGTTTCTTTCAGGCATCTATCGATGCTTGCACAAATCAAGACTTCTGATGAGGAGATCTGGGAATCTCTGAGAAATAGTGGGCATCTGTCTGGAAATCCAAGTGATATATTAGTAGTCAGATTGAATAAAATGAGAAATTGGATAGGTGGAAGTCATTTTCCAGAAGAAGCTAAGATAATAATTCAATCCAATATTGGAGATGATTTTAGAGAAAATACCTCAGAGGAGCAGAAGTTCTTCTTGAGAAGATTAACTATATCACTGGAGGATTGCGAATGGAGTCAGGATTCCATTAAAGAAGTAATTAGGGAATGTGCCAGTATTTGTGAACTACTACCGAGAGATGGTTTCTCGGCACTATACTGGGCACTACTTGGTAGAAGCCATGGACCTAGGGCATCAGCCCTAATATCTGAAATGGACAGAAGATTATTGATTGGTCTTTTGTCTGACGTATGAAGGGCTTAATCATGAGATCTGATCATCTACCATTCCCAATGCCTGAACGCCCTCATTCTTTAGTTCAGGAGTGGAAAAATCTTACATTTATGCACTGGGAAGTAGATCCGGTGAAGCTAGCCAAATATATCCCAGATGGGTTGGAAATAGATTTATTCGAGGGCAAAGCATACGTCGGAACAATTCCATTCATAATGGCCAATGTCAGACCCAGGATGGCTTTTCCGATACCGGGAGTGTCTACCTTTCCTGAGATTAATATCAGAACCTACGTAAGAATGGGGAGTCGTGCTGGTGTTCTTTTCTTGACTCTGGAAGCTCAGAGTCTGATCACTTGCTCCTATGCGCCAAGAGCCTACGGACTTCCATATAGGTATTCAATAGCAAATGTTCGGCCACAGGATGGAAAGTATAACTGGAACGCCTGTAGAAGGGATGGCAGTCACGAGATTATTGGAGAATGCAGGTGGGATAAACAGGAAGAAGTGGCTAAGGAGGGGACACTTGAAGAATTTCTCTTTGAGAGATATTGCTTGTACACTACACACAGGGGAAATTTATGTGTTGCTTACACACATCATGAGCCTTGGAAATTTGGCACTGGAGAAGTAAAGTTGGAGTCTAACACGCTTACAGATGAGTTTGACTTGGGCATTAGTAATGTGCTGGTGCCTGACCTAGTGCATGTTTCGGAAGGGGTGTACGTGAAGACTTGGACGGCAGAGGTGGTCTAATGGTTCTTGATGGGAGTCGTGATGTATTGATTCTAGACGGAGACTGTGGCCTATGCCATCGCCTAGCAGAATTCATCGATAAACGGATTATGGATAGAGAATTACTGGCATTCAGGCCTGGTAATTCTGAAGATTCAGAATTGCTATTTTCTAAGATGCCGGAGTCGTTAAGAAATATAGATACTGTATATTTAATCAGGGATGGAAGGGTATACATCCGCTCCTCCGCTGCGATACGTTGCCTTCTTTACATGGGAATACATTGGAGGTCATTATTTCCGATAATGTGGATTGTACCTCTCCCAATAAGAGATCTGGCGTACCGAATAGTTGCTAGATATAGGCATCTTTTTTTCGACCGCCCTGAATACTGTAGTTTCAGGATAGACTAGGTGAAGTTGATGAAAATAAGACTACATCAGTTTCTATCGAGGACGGGTCATTTTAGTTCTAAAAGTAGAGTCAAGAAGGCCGTGTGGGACGGCTCAATATCGGTTGGAGGCAGAATAGTAAAAGATATTTCATATGAGTTCAATCCGAATAAGAGGGAGGTCATTTACAATGGCTTTAGATTGAGTCTTCCCCGTAATTATCACTACTTCATTCTCAATAAACCCAAGGGAGTAATATGTTCGAGGATAAACAAACATGAGAGGTCCCTGAACAAGAGATCTGTTTTTTCATTGTTTGAAGAACGGGTTGACCCAAAAGTCTTGGACTCATTAGTGACCGTGGGAAGGCTAGACGAAGGTACCACTGGACTTCTGATTTTGACCAATGATGGATCATTAGTAAATGACATTGCAAATCCGTCGAAAAATATCGGAAAGACCTATTTTTTGAAAGTCTCCACTAGAGTAACTTCCGAATTAATCGGCTCCATCCGAAAAGGAGTCACCATAGATATCGACAGGGACGGCTTGCCTGTCGAATATACCACTATGCCCGCCCGAGTGACAAAGCTTAGTGACTACAGTATTGAAGTAACCATCTTTGAAGGGAAAAAGAGGCAGATTAGAAGAATGATCGAGGTACTAGGGAATAGGGTACTGGAATTGCATAGGGCCTCAATCGGAAATTTAGATTTGGAATCCTATTCATTAGATCTCGGGCAGTACATAGAGGAGTCACGAGAAGAAATTGTACAAAGAATAGCCACTGGGTCTTCAGTCTAGTGTTGAGATGTCCAATAAACGGGGCTCCGGTGTTCCTAATTGCATTTCAGCTATTGCTTCCACTTCCATCCTTGCCCCTGCCATTGTGGTTACGAAAGGGATGTTGAGCTCTACGGCTAATCTCCTCATCATATTGCCGTCTAATACTGCCCCGCCGGTTGCAGTAGGAGTGTTAATTACTAATTGTATCATACCTCTCCTCATTAAATCAAGAGCATCGGGAGACTTTCTTTCTTCAATTCTGTAGCATGTCTCTACTTCCAGTGTTTTGATCTCTCTGAGAACGGATGCAGTGCCTGGTGTAGCGTGAATCTTGAAGCCCATTTCTTGTAGGCGTTTTGCTAGCTCAATTGTGCCACTCTTGTCCTCATCCTTGACAGTTATGTAGACTCCTCCAGATGTAGGAACAGGCAACTCTGTAGCCATTCTAGCTTTGAGATATGCCGCCGCTGGTCTTACGTGTGAGCCCATAACCTCCCCTGTGGACTTCATTTCAGGACCCGGTGCTGGGTCTAGTCCCCTTAGTTTTATGAATGGGAAAACTGGGGCTTTTACGGATACTGCCTCAGTCTGCGGCTTGGGTATATCAAGAGAGGAAAGTTTCTCCCCAAGAGCCACTCTTGCGGCTATTCTAGCAAGAGGGACTCCAGTAGCTTTGGCAACAAAGGGGAATGTTCTAGATCCTCTTGGATTCACCTCTAAAACGTATAGTTCCTCGTCCCTAATGGCAAATTGAATAT
>CAXHFM010000067.1:0-6807 GCA_964016345.1 uncultured Candidatus Poseidoniales archaeon
CACGCCTATGTTCGTCGGCAGCGTCAGATGTGTATAAGAGACAGCTCCGGAACGAGGCAAGAACACTGAAGGACCAAAATCCGGTTGCCACTCAGGAACAGATAATTTTTCTTTGAGGCCTTCATACTCACCTTTCCTAATATCTGGTAGTTTTACGCGTCTCTCATCCCTAGCAGATTCGGCGTAGAGATAAATTGGAATGCCATAATTTAGGGAGGCTGCGTTTGCATAACGCACTGAAAGTTCAATGCAGTCATCGATTGTGGAGTTACTGAGAGGTATGAAAGGAACTACGTCAATAGCACCCATTCTGGCGTGTTCCCCTGTATGTTTTGACATATCTATTAATTTCAATGCGACTCCTGTAGACTTTATCGCCGCTTCCAAAACTGCTTCGGGTTCACCAACCATCGTAACTACGGTACGATTAAAATCCGCCCCCATATCTACATCTAGCACGCTTACTCCGTCTATACTTGTAATGGAATTTATTATGGCTTCTATGATATCCTTATCTCTGCCTTCACTAAAATTAGGTACGCATTCAATCAACGGTCCGCCCATGACCTCGCATGGAGATTAAGGGATTAGGATTACTCATCAATCATATAGTCCGGATGAGTTATCATTTTTATCTTTCATCCTGTTTGTTGTAAGTTTCTCTAGTGATCCTAGAAAATCTGATTTTGTTATCTTTTTATTGCCTTTCGATATTGCACTAACACCAGCCTCGACAACTAGTGATTTTAATTCCGCACCACTAAAACCATCGGTTCTAGAGGCTATTTCTTCCAACTTAATCCTACCTGATATGGGGGTTTTCTTAGTGTGCACCTTCAATATTGAAAGCCTACTGTCCTCGTCGGGAAGAGGAATCTCGACAATCCTATCAAATCTACCCGGTCTCAATAGAGCATTATCAAGAAGCTCTGGCCTATTCGTGGCTGCTATAATTTTGACATCCTCGAGTGGTGTAAAACCATCCAATTCTGAAAGAAGCTGCATAAGTGTCCTCTGAACCTCTCTGTCTCCTGACGTTGCGCTGTCGAGCCTCTTGGATCCTATGGCGTCAAGCTCGTCGATGAAGACAATTGCCGGAGCTCTCTTCCTGGCGAGGTCGAAAATCTCTCTAACTAATCTTCCTCCCTCTCCAATATATTTTTGAGCTAATTCAGAAGCTACTAAACCCAAGAAGACGGCATTGGTGGAGTTTGCTACGGCTTTGGCCAACATAGTCTTTCCAGTGCCAGGAGGGCCGGTTAACAGGACTCCTTTCGGAGGATCTATAGCGAGTCTCTTGAAGTCTTCACGATTTGTGAAAGATAGCTCTACTGCTTCACGAATTTGGACAATTTGTTCTTCGAGCCCTCCGACGTCGTCAAATGTAACAGAAGGTTTTTCAATTATCTCAGAAGTAACAACGAGTGGGTCCCAAGAGTCAGATAAAACCTCAATTACGGAGAGATTGTCCTGATTAAGCGCTACTCTAGCTCCGGGAATCAAGAGCGATTCATCGATACGAGGATTGATAGAAACTAGGAAGACTGTACCATTTGAACTCCTGACTATTGCTCCTTCATCCACAAGGTCCTGTATATGCCCTATTACCATGGGGGGGGTTCTGAGATTCCTAATCTCTTCCTCGAGTCGGCTTGCGCGCTTCTTAACCTGGGATATTTCGCTCTCAAGTAGTAACTTATCGGTTAAGAGTTGTTGTGCAGTTTCTGTGAGGCCCTTGATTTCAGTTTGTAGATTTGAAACTGAAGTAGTGTTGGCGGGATCTTCCTGACGATGGGCGTCGGAGCCAGTAGCCATGAGTCTCGTAAGGGGTATTTGATTTCAAGTAACCCCAACCCATATGATAGAGGGCTCCTTGGCGAGAACATGGCAACCTGTGAGATGTGTGGGACAAATAGAGTTTCAACATTTCTTTCAGAAATATCAGGAGCTAGACTAAGATGTTGTACAAGATGTATCGAATCAAATAACTTGACGGTCTTGGAAAGAAGAATTACTACCCAAACTGTGAGAAAACCAGTTTCAACTACTACCAAAACATATACTAAAAACATCACTAAGATGGAGAAAGAAGTCGCCAGAGATTTCCACACTAGGATCAAGATTGCAAGAGAAGGAAAAGGGTGGACTGTTCGAGAAATGGCTAAGAGACTAAACTTAAGACTCAATGATGTTCAAAAAATTGAAGCTGGGGTTCTACCCGCTGATAATATTCTTGAAAAAATAGCAAAGTCACTGGATATCATATTATTTGAAGAGAACGCATTAGATCCTGAAAGGCCAATTAAGACCCCCACTAGCAGAAGTATGACAATAGGAGATGCTCTAGATGAGTTCCTTGCGAAAGAATGAGTTGGAGGACGTTCCTCTTCATGTCATCCACCTAGACCAAGATGACCCCAAGAAATGCAGTGCAAGGAGGCTTTCTAAACATGGGCATGCGGTTTTACACAAATCTACACGCGCAGCACCGAAGAGGGGATTTCTTCTTGACCCATCTAGTGGTATTTTGATGGGCCCAGAAGACATGAAGTCGGTATCGCGTGGCGGGTCTATCGTAGCACTGGACTGTTCTTGGAAGAGACTTGAAGAGTCTCTAGATTCTATTTCTAGGTACACCAGACTAGAAGGTAGAACTCTTCCGGTACTATTAGCAGCCAACCCAGTATCATGGGGTAAGCCGGGAAGGCTTTCTACTGCGGAAGCATTCGCATCTTCACTGTACATTCTTGGCAGAAAAGATCAGGCAAAGAGGATATTGTCGTGCCTTCCATATGGGGGATCGTTTCTGGAATTGAACAGGATGCCACTTGAAGCATATTCGGAGGCATCGACTAATGAGGAATTAGCAGAATTGCAATGGGAATTTTTCGATAGGCCCGAATAGGCCACTACTCGCTCTCCTCGACTCTCTGTTTTGCGAGTTCTCGCATGTCCTCATGATGCGAGCCCCCGTCTATCGCTTCCTGATCTGACTCGTCTACTATCTCGACACCAAGGAGAGTCTCAATCACATCTTCCATTGTAACTAATCCTTCTGTCCCGCCAAACTCATCTTTAACAATCAAGATTTGAGATTTTGTCTCGAGAAGAATATCTAGCGCCCTGTCCACGGAGTCGTTGTCACTACACAGATTAACTGGCCTAGAAATTTCTGACATCTTCTTACCATACTCATCGACTGCTGCTCTACGGAGAATCTCGCTTCTTAGAACAACTCCCCGTACATCATCAATATTACCTCCTGTTACTGGCATTCTTCCATGAACCATTATCGGTATCCTCTCCAAGACATCAGAAACTGTATCATCAATAGATACCGAAGTCACTACTACTCTTGGAGTCATGATATCACTTACCATGATTTCTCTGAGCTTCAATAGATTCTGAATTACCGCCTCTTCATCTTCTTCTATTACATCTGTCTCTTCGGCTATATCAGCCAACACAGAAAGCTCATTCCTGGTAACAGTCTCAGTCTCTACTGCAGGTAATAGAGACCTTGTAATCTCTATTGGTTTGACTATGATCCAAAGAGCGAACATCATAGCCTTCATTATCCTAGCTGATGGAATAGTAAGTTTCCTCCAGTAGAGGGCACCAATGGTCTTGGGAAGAATCTCGCTCAGTAACAGTATTGCCAATGTTAGGACAGCGGCAGCAACATGTACAATCATGCCTCCCCCGAACTGAGTCTGTACCTCAGCGCCGACACCCAAAGCCCCAACAGTATGTGCTATAGTATTCAGAGTCAATATAGCAGTGAGGGGCCTTTCGGGGTCATCTTTCCATTGTGACCACAGATCGCTAACTTTGGGATGAGTATCTTTTAGAGCGGCTATGTGACCATGACTTGTGGAAAGCAATACTGCTTCCAGTATACTGCATAGGAAGGACGCTCCTAGAGCTAGTCCCGAATAGGCTATGATAAGCGTGTAGTCTACCAACTATCTTTCCTCACTTTTGAACGAAAATTATACATGTGCGTGACACGAATGACTGCTCCCTGTTGCTATACGACCGATTGCGACATAAATAGGTGACTGACCGCTAACCATGTGGCGGAGCCGGAATATGTTACAATTTTCATGGCTTGGCCATATGTTAATGCGCCATTACACCTAGGTCATGTGGCTGGTAACTGCCTTCCTGCTGACATCCAATATAGATACGAAAGAGCCAGGGGTAGAAGAGTACTGATGTGCAGTGGTTCTGACGAGCATGGAACCCCAATAACAATTACCGCTGAGCAACAGGGCGTATCACCGCAGGAGATAGTAGACAAGTATCATGAATTAGCGCTAGATTCGCTAACTAAGCTTGGTTGTGCCTGGCCTCAAAATGTTGATTCAAGAGGTATCGAGTATGGGGGTGCTTTGTACAACAGAACTACAGATTCAAGACATAAAGAGTTAGTTGGAGATGTTTTTACTAAATTATTGGATTCAGGAATGTTACAGAAGCAGACAATGAAGCAATATTGTTCAATTTCTGAAGACAAAGTTAGGTTCCTACCAGATAGATATGTAGAAGGGACCTGTCCTGTCTGCGGTGAAGGCCAGGCTCGTGGCGACCAATGTGACGAGTGTGGCTCAACATATGAAGCCCATGAGTTGCTCAATCCACTATCCAAATTAGATCCAACAGCAGATATAGAAGTTAGAGATACGGATCATTTCTTTTTCAAATTAGATATCTTTCAAGATAGCCTCGAATTATATGCATCTAATATGCAGACAGTTTGGAAGCCTAATGTTAGGTCAATGACCAAGAATTGGCTAAATATGGGGCTTAGACCGAGAGCAGTGACAAGAGACATAGAATGGGGGATAGATATTCCAATTGAAGGATCTGATTGGTCTTCAAAGAGTATCTATGTCTGGTTTGAGGCAGTTCAGGGATACTATTCCTGTGCTAGAATTTGGTCCGAGAGATATGCAACTGCAAATGGTCACCCCGACGGAGACTCAGCATGGGAAAATTGGTGGAAGAAAAGCTCTAGTGGAGAGTCGCCTAAGCATATTTACTTCATGGGTAAGGACAACATCCCATTCCATACAATTATTTGGCCAGCACTCATTATGGGAATCAATGCTTCAAACAACAACGGAAAGGTGACTTGTGATCTATCTGAGGGAGATTTAGTACTGGGAAAAAATGTGTCATCAAATGAATATCTAATGCTTCAGGGTGGCCAATTCAGTAAAAGCAGGAAGCACGCGGTGTGGTTGCCATCCTTCTTGGATAGATATGATGCGGACTGTCTGAGATATTACTTATCCATCAATATGCCCGAAACTCATGATACTGATTTCAGATGGGAGGAATTTGTTGACAGGGTAAATAATGAGCTTATCGGAACCTATGGAAACTTTGTACATAGGGTAATGACACTGACTAATAGGTTAGCAACAGGAGAGGGAAATCCGTTGATGAAATATGACGATATTGAAAGGCACTCAGACATGATCTCGCAGTGCGAAGATATCCTACGTTCAGCGATTGATTCTATGGAAAGACAGAGGTTCAAAGAAGCATTGAGATCAATCATGTCGATAGCGCAGATTGGCAATCAACTCTTACAGAAATGTGCGCCATGGAAGTATCTAAAATCAGTAGAATCTGAGGCAAAGGATCATTCTCTTTCTGGACTGGCCCTTTCTTGGAGGATTTGTAGGACATTGGCAATCTGCACAAGGCCATTTATGCCATTTCAATCTGAGAAATTATGGAAAATGCTCGGGGAGAAAACCGATCTAGACAGTGAATTATGGGATAATTCTACAGATTACTCCTTGGACCTGCAATGGAACGGGATATCGCCCGAGCCTCTTTTTACTAGGTTAGACCTTGATGAAATTCTAAATCATGAAATATCCTTGGCCAATGATATTAATGATGACCCTATAGAGAGTGATGACAAAGGAGCTGATTACATAGAATTTGAAGATTTTTTGAAGGTTGAAATGAAGACTGGGAAAGTAGTTTCGGTTGAAGAGCATCCCAATGCAGATAAGCTATACGTGGTAAAAATTCAAGATGGACCGGATTCAACTAGAACCGTTTGTGCTGGACTCAAAGACTATTATGATCCAACGGAATTAGAAGGACTGAATGTTGTATTCGTGGCTAATTTAGAGCCCCGTAAACTTAGGGGTGTATTATCCGAAGGGATGTTGCTCGCTGCGGATGATGGAGATGGTAATGTAAGCATATTGACTACTAAAGGCGATATTGGCTCTGGTTCCAGGGTTAGGTAACTCATCAACTCTTTTCGGAGTCATCGTCAAGATCGACCCGCGACTCTGCATACTCCGCCATTGATTCTAACCTTTGCATGAATCTTGATTTAGAATTCGAATCCGTAGTGGAGGTAGCCTTTACTAGCCAGATACCTCCAAAAGCTACTTCCCAAACACCTAGCGAGTCCGCTCTAGTCCTTCTGAAAATGTAGTCCAACAAGGGGATCAAAATTGTAGAGAGGCATATTACAATAAAGGCGTTCATGAAATCTCCGCCCTCAATACCTGAGCTTTCTCCGAGCATGGAAATGCCAAAGAATACACCAAGTAGGAATATGAAGTAAGAAGCTATTGTTGTATTCTTCAGGGAGTGATAGATGAAAGTAGCGTTGTCCGCTCTAGAATTAATGAATTGTGTACGTGAAATTACATTGCCCATAGAACGGCTAAACCTTATGGGCATTACAACCATATTGAATATAGAAAGTAAGACAGATACAATTAGGGCCAGTGTAGTAGGAGTTTCTAGGATTGCAAACGCTACAAA
>CAXHFM010000068.1:0-6636 GCA_964016345.1 uncultured Candidatus Poseidoniales archaeon
CACGCCTATGTTCGTCGGCAGCGTCAGATGTGTATAAGAGACAGGGATATAACCGGAATTGAGTCTGGTTACAAGGTTACCAGATCTGTTTACTCAGGGAAGGTTGTTGAGACATCGAGTCTTACCGCACCCTGTGTGGTAACGCTGAGGCAAAATGCCTTCGAAGCGGCCTCAAAAGGGGGCAATTCTGAGGTGGTAGTTGTAGATAATTCGACGGAAGTATCCGTCGCTGTCAAAGAGGCGATTGCAAAGGCCGGAGAGAGAATGGATGTTTCCGACGCCGAGATTATTATCTCTGGGGGAAGGGGTATGGGCGAACCTTCTAATTTCTCACACCTAAATGAGGTAGCTGATGTTATTGGCGCGGCTGTTGGGGCCAGCAGGGCTGCTGTCGACTCATGGGATGAGATACCCCACAGCATGCAGGTTGGCCAGACAGGAAAGACCGTTAATCCGACCTTATACATCGCTGTAGGGATAAGTGGGGCGATCCAGCATCTAGCTGGGATGCGCTCTAGCAAGTATATCGTAGCTATCAACAAGGACCCAGATGCACCAATCTTTGGAGTCGCAGACTACGGGATTGTTGCAACTTGGGAGGATGCTCTGCCTGCACTAAAGGAAGAGCTTGCCAAGCTTAGCTAAACCACTCTAACAGTCATTTTAGAAATTGATTTGGCTCCTTTGGCGTTGACGACAGACAAGGAAAAAGAGTGTACTCCTTGAGAAAGCCTCACTTTGATCACAGGACCATCTCCCAGTGCCCTCCCAGTATCTGAAATCCAAGACCATGAAACTATCTCTCCATCATGATCGTACGATTTTGAGCCATCTAGGATGACATCAGCCTTGAGGTCTTCATTGGAAATTACTGTAATATCATCGCCAGCATCAGCCACAGGTGGCAGGTTGATAGATGAAGCAGATCTTGATAGTGTTTCCAGTATGTCTTCATTGTCGCCGAGTTCGGTCATTGAAGCCTCCAGAGATTGGTTTATGTCTCGGATTATGGAGTCAATTTCACTTACACTATTTCTCTCTGCGGCTTTTGCAATCTCATCTTCTGATGGCATACCTGAGAAAGATTTGTCACTAAGATCAGCTATTTGTTGGCTTTGAGCAAGATGGCTTTCATCATTTTGAACCTTATTATTAGGATCTATTAGAGATATGAAACTACCACTTCCAGAACTACCTTTGTCACTAACAAGGGCGATTATTCCTTGACCGAGTAACAGTATTTTCGAGATTATCGTAGGGTGTTCAAAAATCCATTTCTCGATTCCTTCGGGACTTATTCTTCTCGCGTAAAACCAACAAGATACCAAAATATCTCCTTCCCAAATTCTCAAATCAGTAATCGAATAACCGAGATTAGATATCACAGTTGGATCCTTTTCCCTCTCTATCCAGAGTAATTTGCCATCAAAACAACCTACGTAATAGCCGTTCTTACTGGGTTGAATACATGTCGCCCTAGATGGGATCTCGATTAGATCTAGTAGTCCCTCTTTGACATCCCAAAATTCCAGTCTATTTACTGGCCTGTCATCAATTACGGCCCCGAGTGATTCTCGGGAAGCCAAGAATCTCCCGCCTACAATTGGAGAGATAGCATTAACCACTTCAATATCGTCTTTGGCGGGAGGAGATGATTTTATGATATCCAAATGATTGTTGAAAAGTGTCATTCTTCCTTCGTCCGTCGCGACGACTATCAGGTCATGATCATCCGAGACGCACATTATGGCCGTATCTCTAAGATTGGCGGTTGCTCTTTTACCGCCCTGTTTGTCAATAGATAGTATATTGCCATCTTCCGTAGATATGAAAATAAGTTCCTCCGAAACACGAATACCATTGCAATTCATCCCAGAGAGAATTTTTTTCTCGCCTTTCTCAGATACTAGTAATACATCTCCTTCAGAGGATGAAATAATTAAAAATGGCGCTTTTGAGTCGCTTGCGACTATATTTCCGGATATTTCCCTCCTTGAAATTTTCATACCTTCCGAATTGAAAGAGTCAATAATTCCTTTCTCGGACAGGACTATGAAGCTGTTGCCCAACGTATAACTTTCTAGTATTGGATAGGAAACATCAATTTCGGCAATTGATGCAATAGTGGATACCACGTTCTAGGGGAGGGGGGCACGTGCTTGATGTTGACTATTGTCAAATCGAGGCGGATCTCTTGGCCTCATCGCTTCGGATCCTCTCAATTCTATCTAAGTACTCATCAGTGATCCCCCCTGTCACGTATATGCCATCAAAGCAAGAGCAGTCAAAGTTTGAGAAATCTGTTTCCATATCGCCTTTGCATGCCCTGACCAGATCGTCCAGATTCTGATAGATCATCCAATCTGCTCCGATCGCATCAGAGATTTCGCTTATCGTTCTTCCATGCGCAACATACTCAGACTTGGCAGGCATATCTATGCCGTACACGTTCGGATGGACAATCGGCGGAGAGCAGGAGGCGAAATATACCTTCTTTGCACCAGCCTCCCTGGCCATTGCGACTATTCTCCTGGAAGTATTGCCTCTCACGACACTATCATCGACGATTAAAACTATCTTATCGGAAAATTCTTGCTCTATGGCATTCAGCTTCTTCCTCACAGAATCCTTCCTGACATTCTGACCTGGCATTATGAATGTCCTACCGATATATCTGTTCTTCACGAATCCCTCCTTGTATGGCACTCCCAAAACTCTGGCAAGCTCTAAAGCAGCTATTCTTCCGCTATCTGGAACAGCAATCACCGACTCAATCCCATGGTCGGGGAATTCTTTTGAGATCCTCTCTGCCAAGAAGGCACCCATTTTGATTCTTGATGAGTGTACGGAAACGCCATCTAAAACCGAATCTGGCCTAGCGAAATAGACGTGCTCAAAAATACATGGGCTATGAAGAACATCTCTGGAGCATTGCTTGGCCGAGAGTGCCCCATCCATTCTTACCACAATGGCCTCACCCGGAGAAACATCTCCGTCGTGATTGAATCCAAGAGTATCGCAAACTACGCTTTCAGAAGCGAAAACACGTTCCGTAAATCCATTGACGACCCTACTCCCCATAGATAGGGGGCGAATCCCATTTGGATCTCTAAAAGCGACGATCCCCCAGCCTGTAATCAGTGCTACAACACTGTAGCTACCCTCGGCCCTTAGATGAAGCCTTTCCACTGCTCTAAATATATCCTCATCGGAAAGGGACTCCAGTCCCCCTGGCCTGCCATTTAGAGAACGTTGAATTTCCGCGGCAAAGAGATTCAGTAGCGCCTCGGAGTCGGAACTTGTGTTTATCCTCCTGTGATCATACTCCAACAGGCCTGAAATAATATCATTCGTATTGTTAAGATTGCCATTATGTGCTAGGCTTACGCCAAATGGGGTATTAGTGTAAAATGGTTGAGCCTCTGCTACTGAGCTAGATCCGGCGGTGGGGTACCTAACATGGCCAACTCCCATAGACCCAGTCAAGGACTGGGAGTGCTTGGACCTAAATACATCCCTGACCAGCCCATTGGCCCTCCTGTGAGATATATTCTCTGAGTCACTAGTAACAATTCCTGCTGCATCTTGGCCCCTGTGCTGAAGGACCAACAAGCCATCGTATAGAGACTGGGCTACCTGAGAATCAGGATTTGACAAAATTCCGATGATCCCGCACATCGGCTATCAGATACTCCTCCGCTATTCGGGACTTAGCACTTTCCGAGGCTACTTGCTCCCCATAGTGCGATTTCTCTTGCTCCATCTGTACTTTCTGAGCTTTGCTGTTTGACCATATCCGCAACTCGAACAGATTCCCTTGGTCTTGTGAAAAGAATGCTTTCCGCATCTCCTACACCTGATGTGTGTAGATTTCTGTCTTTTTCCCATACTTGGAGTACCCTTTGACATACGCACCACCTATTGGACAGCGCTGCGACCGGAATGGGTGTTATCAGCGTTACCCTCCGTGCTGGAAGTAATTGAGATGTGCTCACCGAGGATCTATCTCGCTGTTACTAATGGAAACCTTAGCTAAGATGATAAAGATGGCCAAGTAAATCAGAGGCAATATTCCTAAAATTGCTATGATTGATTCAGAGACCGAAACTCTCATTGAATCTTGGAGGGTAAGGTTATTATTGATCAGCGAAGACGCGAAAATTCCTGTCAACATTACCATCAGAGATGACATGATTAATGGGATAGGATTGTGATATGGATGATAAGCGGCTTTCAGATGTACAATGATAGCCATCGATGAGAGAACAATTGTTCCAAAGAACACGGTAAGAATATCACTCATCCGCAGGCCCCTCCATTTGGCTTAGGTGCGAAGATAAAATTGCGGATACATGTTTTATTTCGTCTTCATCAAGTGGTTCCGTCACTCCATCTCCGGGCGATATTGACTCTGTGAACCTTACAGCGAGAAGATGGAGAGTGACAGTGGTCAAAATCCCCAGAAATGCAGAAATTCCCAATATGACAGAATCTGTCCCAAAGGACAAATTTAGGTAAATCAAATACCCAGCAAACAGAACCAGAGCCCAGCCTGCGAATAGGCGCAGTTTATTTGAGACATGATATATGGGCGCCCCTGAAGCAACAAGGGTGAATCCGATCAGAGCTGGGACCACCCATTCTAGGGCGGATAGCATTTCATCGGAGGCTCTGGATTCGTTGGCGAGTAGCCCGTCTGGAGGATAAGTCATCAGTAAAAGGCCTAAGATGAACAGGGGGAGCCCTAATTTTGATCTTCTAAATGCAGGGCCCATCCTTGCCATTGAGTATCCAGAAATCAATAGGGCGAGGCCCAGCCACCATTGCAACCACCAGTCCGTCACAGGCTACCGGAGAGTAAGGTGATTATTGTTGATTTTGCTTTGAACTAGGTTAGTTCGGCAGACTGTTCTAGGTAATTCCCTCGATAGACTTCATAAACATGCCATTGGTCGCCCGCCTCGCTACTAAGCATTGAGGTGGAGTGAATGGTGAAGATGCCAAGGAAGGTTAAGCGTTACAGCCCTGCCGCTGGTAAGCACACCGAGCATACTGTAGAGCGTGTCAAGAAGAGGCGAGCCAGTGAGCTTAAGTGGGGGCAGAGGAGATTCAGGAAGGTTACTTCTGGTTACCGAGGTTTCCCGAGGCCGAAGCCTTCTGGAGAGAAGCCGACCAAGAGGGTCAATCTAGTCTACAGATGTAGCGAGACTGGAAAGGCTCATTCACCCAGGGGAAAAAGAGCGAGAAAGTTCGAGCTCGTAGATAAGTGAGGAATAACAATGCCTGGAAAGTTTCTGAAGATTAGCTGTCGCGACTGTGGCGCGGAAGCGATTGTATTCGATAGAGCATCAACGGAGATCTCTTGCTCAGTGTGCGGGTCTACTCTTGCCATCCCCAAAGGTGGAAAGTCGGATCTTTCGGGAAGTACTATTGTTGATGTCCTCGAATGAAGGGGGCATAAAAAATGGCAAATATCGAAGAAGAGTGGCCGGAAGAGGGAGATCTTCTGATCTGCACTGTCAAGGACATAAAGCAGAATGGTGCATACTTGAGCCTAGATTCATACGACGGTCGTGAGGGTTTCGTTTTCGTCGGCGAGATTGCCGCTGGGTGGGTACGAAATATCAGGGCCCATGTTAGGGAGGGCCAGAGGGTTGTAGCCAAAGTAATCCAAGTTAAGAAAGACAGAAAGAGAGTCGAGTTGTCTCTGAAAAGCGTCTCAGAAGAGCGTAGAAGGGATACTGTTCAGGCTTGGAAAAATGAGGAGCGCGCGATTCAGATAATGAGAGTGGCCTCGGAAAGAGTTGGATGGGATGAGAGCAAGGGAGATGGGATCTCAAATCAGATGACCGAGGCATTTGGAACCCTGTACGGGGCTCTTGAGGAATGTGCGATTAGTGAAACCGCACTGGTCGACGCTGGGTTTGAGGGGGACTGGACAGACGTTGTTACAAATCTGGCCATGGAGAATATAATTCCGCCCTTTGTTGAGATCCGGGGAGTATTTGAAATTCAGGTATGGGGTGAAGAAGGAGTCTACGCAATTAGAGATGCCCTTGTGGAAGCTGAGTCCTGTGCTGAAGGACTAGAAGATGTCACTCTAACCTGTCACTATGATGGGGCTCCGAGCTATCGGGTTGACATCAGAGCACCTGACTATCAAGCAGCTGAGTCTGTATGGATTTCCGCGGTCAAAGCGGTAGAGAGTAACATGTCTTCGGTAGATGGTTCACTATCCATAGAACGGTCTTGAGGCACTAAGGTACCCGCATGGTTCATTGACCATCAGGCACCGCTAATCGTCTGAGGGCCATGGTCAGATCGAAGTTACAATACTGCAAGGCGTGTGATTTGTATGGCCTTGGGCCCAAATGTAAGAAGTGTGGAGACATGATGGTTTCGTCAGCCCCGCTGAAGTATTCACCCGAGGACCCACAGGGCAAGAGGCGTAGGGAGAGGGAGCAGGCAGGAAGTGAGGATTGGGCCGATTCTCTACCCTCACCATCCGATGGAGGCGTAGATGATGAGTAGGACGCGTGTTCACTGGATAGTCGGAGATAGATTGCCCGACCACGCAGCGGTGCTAGAGGCCTGTCTCTTATACACATCTCCGAGCCCACGAGACTTACGTGCATC
>CAXHFM010000069.1:0-6536 GCA_964016345.1 uncultured Candidatus Poseidoniales archaeon
ATGCACGTAAGTCTCGTGGGCTCGGAGATGTGTATAAGAGACAGGTGCTAGAGGCCGTCCCAGGAGTAGGAAACGTTGGCAAGATACTGGTCGACTCACTGATAACAAAGCATCCATCGAGGACTCTCGGTTGGATTCTAAACCACGACTTCCCTCCTCACTCGACGTTTGACTCTGATGGCCTTATGAGACCCCCAAGAATGGAGATTTCCTCCGTCCTACTGCCAGATGGGAGGACAGTAATTGTAATCGGTGGTGAGATGCAACCCATGACGTCTGCAGGACAGAACGAGGTAGCGGAAGAGATTCTGAGAATCTGCTCGGAATCCTCGACACCAATGCTCCTTGTTTTGGCAGGGTTAGCTTCTGGTTCCGAGGACAAGGGGATTCACGTGATTTGTGCGGACGACGGAGTCAGAAGAAGTCTGGAGGAAGACGACATTCCTGTGAGTAGGGAGAGGCCTGAAGCGGGAATGATAGGTGTCGCAGGACTACTAGTCTCTCTTTCGTCACTTTTTGGGGTGAAAACATTCGCACTCGTTGCTGAGACGATGGGAGCTAGCACTGACGTTCTTGCGGCTAGTAGGTTGGCTCATTGGATAGAGAATGGTCTCGACTTGCCACTAGACTTGGATATGGACTCTACGGAGGAGACCGCAAAGAAGCTGATGGAGACTTACGAGATCTCGAACTCGCTAGAGGATGCACTAGGCATGGAAGACCCTGCTCAGAATGGTGATTTCTATGTCTAGGAGTGAATGTCAATGAAGATTCTACTCGGTAGCGGAGGAGTAGGTACCGATGAAAGAAAGTCGGTGTACCAAAGTCTGATGTCGGAGAATTTCTCTGACTGCGATAAGGTGGTCTTCGTCCCATATGCATCTGATGATCATGATGGCTATACTGAAAGGATGAAGGGTTTGTCTGGAGTGAGGGGGGATTTTGTAGGTATCCACGAGTATAAGGACCCGATTTCGGCACTGGACGAGGCCGATGGCATCTATGTAGGGGGCGGTAACACTTGGCTGCTAGTCAGGGAATTGCACGATAGGGGCCTGATCGGTCCTATCAGAGAGGCTGTGATGAGCAGAGGGATTCCTTACGCGGGGGTTAGCGCGGGTGCGAACGTAGCTTGCCCGACCATGCAGACCACCAATGACATGCCAATAACCATGGTCCCATCATACGAAACCCTCGGACTGGTTCCGTTCCAGATTAATCCCCACTACTACCCGGGTGGAATCTGGTTCAGGGAGGAAGAGGATGGTGTTTTTTTGAAGCACTTCGGGGAGACTCGCTCTAGGAGGGTGAGTGAGTTCCATCGTACCAGAGACGAGCCTGTTATCGGCCTGTACGAGGGATCGTATCTGCGTCAAAATGGAGAGTACTATGAACTGCTTGGAAACAAGGCCACTCTGATGAGGAAGGGCGAGGAACCGGTCACCGTAAGCCCGGGTATCCTATTCACCGGTGACCTAACCCCCGCTTGACACCACTACGAGTTCGATGCTCGCGTCGTCACTTATGATCGACGTATGCGGAATGATCGTGTCGCCAACTACAGCGAGTACCGTTGAGTGAGCTATTCCCAGCTTATCCAGGACGCCACCCACTGAGATGGGTACATCGGATTCTACTGTCATTACGCCCTCGGCGCTTCGCACCTCTACCTGCATGGGCCTATGGGGTCCAGTCATCCTTATCTCTGATTCGCTGGTGGGGGGATTGCTGCCGAGATCGCATAGCCCGGTATTGCGGTGGATTCGAAATCCACTGTCCATTGGACGCGGGGGTTCAAATCCCTCTCTCGGCGCCACTAGAAGCTTGGCACGTCTTCTGACGTTCTGACAGAGACTACTCTCGTGTTTGGCCCTAACCTGACTTGTGCCCTGCCGTTGAACTCCCCCACTTCCCCGTTGAGGATGGCTATCTCGTCACCTCTCGAAAGCCCGGCGGCCAGAACTGGGATGAACTGCTTGAATGCGATCACTCCCGCGGACCCTGACTTGTCCACTATGGTAACCGACCAGCGAGAGACGCCCAGTCCGTTGGGAAAGGCGTCTATTGACCATATCCTTCCAATTACATTGATTCTGGTCTCTATCTCTACTATCGGTGATGATTCATCGTCCTTGGCTAGTGAGATTCTCGATGACTCATCGATATCCAGAACCACTTCTCCCCTCCATATCGATGGAATTGCCCCCTCTACCCTTACTTTCACTCCATTCGCAATTGACCTGGTCACGTCCGAAGGAGAGCCGTACCTACTCGGCCTCACTTTGGCGCGATCAAATCCATCCTGAAGTCTGAAGGAGAGTTCGACTCCACCTGACTTATCCAGAGAAGGCCCCCTCAAATCAGATACCGTTCCTGTAGCATTCACTCTTGTTCTTATCGACCCGATCGGGGTAATTGGCCAAGCGTGTCCGAATCTCTCTATTCTCGTCTCCGAGGGTAGTTCGAGGTCGTATTCGCCATTCTCGCAAATACCTCTGAGATCACACCTCCTGCATCTCGCATTGGGGTCTGGATCCAATGGGGGGACGGAGGGCTCGCCTCCCGAATCGAAGTACCGAAGAGGGGACGGGTCGGCTGGACAGTCTTCCAAAGAGGGATTCTTGGCGTGTATGGCAAAATAGAGATCCTTCAGTTTACTGGAGTATTCCTCGAGTTCCTCGAAAGACGGTAATTCGACTTCCTTCACTTTACCTGGTCCGAGGTACCAGATTTCCAGAGACTCTACCTCTTCCGTCCTATCGTGCGTTTCCCACCAGAGCCACGCATAGAGCCTGAGTTGTTCCAGATATCCCCCCGATCTGTCCCCCTTTCCTTGTGACGCCTTGATATCGATCACCGAAGGCCTTCCAGTCCATCTGTAAACCAAGTCATATTCACCTTGAAACCAGCCCTCGGGATGTGAAGTGGTCTGGGTGAAGGAGTCTGCATCGGGGTCGACGAACCAAGGACGAGCGATTTCCCACGCCTCCGTCCAGCTGGGTTCCGTGTTCGGTTCCTGCGCACATGGATGTGGTTCCGACCATGATAGGGGGAATCCATCTGGAGCCGGCCACTCTGGACGGTTGGAGCCCCCTCTCCAAGACTCTAAGGTATCTGATTCTAGTGAATTCAGGCACCTCTCAACTTGATCGAGGTGCATCCTAATTCCGTTCTCCACCATCTCGCGGCATTCTGAGATATCCGCTGAGTCGGATGTCCCGACCCTGTTGGTTAGTGACTCCCAATCCCTGACCGCGTCATCCCAGCACTTCTGGAAATGCGAGTCAGCTCTGGATAAGGCCCATTTTTCCAGAGACTTCCTGTCAGTCGGCCACTCAGAGCGATCCAGAGTTTGCAGAGAGGGACCTGGCCACAATTCCCCGAACTCATATGCAGGGTTCCCGTCATCAAGGATAGGGGATTTGAGGATATCCTCTGATTCACCGGGAACAAGAGTTGGCGAGTCCCGCATCACTCTAGAGATGCAAGACTCTGCAGCGTTTCCCCTGATTATCTGAGGAGGCAGGGGGCCCCTGAGCTTGGGGATATTGTTGTAGTACCAGAGTCTTGGACAAGCCTTCCAAGTCACCATCTGAGATGCCGATAGCCTCCTGTAGGGGTTTGCTATGTTCGCTTCAGGGCTCGCTGAACTCACTGGCACTATGCTGTTACGAAGGTCGAGGCCATATCAACCCAACGTGAATCTCGCTTAGGGCCTCTTGTCATTAAGCCACACGAGCATTACCTCAGTCCTCTCAAAGGTGGGAGTAACCTCCGCGATGGCTACTGGCTCCGATACTTCATTTGCTATCTGCTCAGCCACTGCCACTGGAATCTCTATCCTGCCTTTCTTGCGGTCGTAAAGCATGAATCTGGAAGGGAGGCCTGTAAACTCGGATATCTCGGATATCCACGACTCTTGGAGGTCGTCATCAGTGTAAAGTGCTCCAAAAATCAGTGTCGCATCATCGCTGAGGGTCTCGTGGGGGGAAATCGTGGCCTCTCCCCTTCGAAGGAACCTCCTTCTCATCTGCCCGGCGTCCTTGTACACCGAAGTGCAGTACTTCAGATGGAACCCGTAATGCTCCCTTATCTCGCCATCTATGGGGTCGGGGGCTCCGATAGAGGCAGCCAGGACCCTGTCCCTCAATGACTGAGCTAGCTCCGATGAGCCTTTCGCGCCCGCGGTGATCTCTGTTGAGAGGTTGAATCCCCTAAGCTCCATGTTGTCATGGTTGCCGACTGTTATCTCCAGCTCATTTAGGTTCATGAAGCTGACTTCGAATCCCCTCAGTTCTTCGATTATTCGAAAAAGGTCCTCTTCCTTGTCTGGCTCGCAGGGAAGCTCCACTCCCGTCAGTATTCCGGCTTCAGAGCACGCTTGGATTATCTCCTTGTAGTCGTCTGACTTTAGATCCAGGAAGTGGAACCTTATTTCGTCTAGCCCCGCGTTGGCGAATTCCCTAGCCCACTGTTTCTTGAAGGGTATGCTCGTGTAAAGGTGGATGTGGAAGTCCGGACCGAATTCTTCTTTCAGCCTCTTTATGCCCTCGATGCTTCTTTCCTTGGCCATCAGGGGGTCTCCTCCAGTGATTCCCGCACCGGTGGCGCGCATGTCCTTGGCTTCCTCAATCACATCGTCGAAGCTCTCGCATGGCCTCTCGTTGGCATACATGAAGTCAATCTCCCTCCTTGTCTCGGACAATGGGCAGTAATCGCACCTCCAATGGCAGTGCCCGGTGATGAACAGTACCAGTTTGCTACCCATCTGGCATTGGATGCATCCCTCACAGTCAGACATATCCGGCGTCTCCGGAATATCTCTGATCTGGGGCAGTATCGTCATTCAATCACACCTTCGCATTCTCAATAATCCACTTGTGGAATCCCCTGTCAGGGGATAGTTCCGGGTGAAAGGTCAGTCCGATTACCATGCCGTTCTTCACACCAACAACCTCATCCCCATGGGTCGCGCATATATCGCCATCGGCAGAGACGAATCTCGGAGCTCTGATGAAGACCCCAGGGAATTCCCTATCCAGAAGAGTTGAGTGTACTGCCGCCTGGAATGACTCATACTGGGAGCCGTACGCATTCCTGTTGAGGACCGCTTTGATCAGAGGAGGGGACCCGTCCTGCGGGTCAGCCAGAAGTATGGCACCCGCACATGTTCCGAGAATAGGCTTGGAGCGATTCGCCCTTATCCAGTCAAACATCCCAGGCATCAGAGAGGACGCATCGTCCTTACCCGTTTTCCTCATGGTCGTGGACTCGCCACCAGGAATTATCAGAGCATCCGGATCAGAGTTGTGCAGCTGTTCCAGCTTCCTTATCTCTATTATCTCAATCGGGATTCCGCAATCCTCTGAGGCCTCGTTGAGTGCGCTGATATGAGCGTGCCTAGCACCCTGGAGCATCACCAAGCCCACCCTAACCATGAGCTTCCGTCCGGACTTCCAGAGATGAACCCTATCTACATGCGATGGGCTGAAAGACTGGTTATCACACGAGCGCACATGGCGGAACACGGGCGCATACACAACTTCGGAGCGGGGCCAGCTGTCCTCCCACTGGAAGTGGTGAAGGATGTGGCGTCCTCTTTGCCCAACCTGAGTGGGAGTGGGTTCGGGTTACTCGAGGTGTCACACCGAAGTACGTTCTTTCAAGAAGTCATAGACTCAGCCATGGGCAGGGTCAGGAGAATACTATCCGTACCGGACGACTACCACATACTATTCCTCCAAGGAGGGGCCTCGACCCAGTTCTACATGACTGCCCTGAATCTTCTTGGGGACGGTGACAAGGCCGACTTCCTAGTAACTGGCGGGTGGTCGCAGAAGGCCCTCAAGGAAGCCAACAGAATAGGTGACTGCGTAGCATCCTGGGATGACTCAGACAGGGGATTCAAATCTGTCCCCATGAAGGGGGAGTTTGAAGTCAGGGAAGACGCGACATACGTTCACTACACCTCTAACAACACACTATTCGGAACCCAGTACCACGAGACCCCGGACGTAGGTCAAGGACACCTAGTGGTAGACGCAAGCTCGGACATCTGTGGCGTTCCGATTGACGTCTCCGCCCATGATGTGATCTATGCGGGAGCCCAAAAGAACCTGGGCCCCAGTGGAGTCACACTGGTGATTCTCTCTCCATGGGCCGTTTCGAGAATAGGGGAAGGCCTTCCTACGATGCTTGACTACAGAACCCACATCTCCAAGGGGTCGATGTTCAACACGCCAAACACATTCGGGATTTTCGTCCTAGACAGGGTCCTCTCATGGGTGGAGGAAAACGGGGGACTCCAAGGGGCCATTGAGAGGAACAGGGCCAAGTCCGCATTGCTCTACGAGGAGCTGGACAGGACCCCCTTCTGGATTCCGCATGCTGATGCCGGGTCCCGGTCTGTGATGAATGTCACATGGAGGATGAGGGAGGAGGAGCTGGAGAGTGTTTTTCTCGAAGAGGCGAACAAGGCGGGCCTCGGTGGCCTGAAGGGGCATAGGCTGTCTCTTATACACATCTGACGCTGCCGA
>CAXHFM010000070.1:0-6534 GCA_964016345.1 uncultured Candidatus Poseidoniales archaeon
CACGTAAGTCTCGTGGGCTCGGAGATGTGTATAAGAGACAGTCTCCAAGCTGTTCCACAAGGTACGAATGGTGGAATGTCTCCCACGGGCACGTTAGCCGCCGTTGTGGGGGCACTTTCAATAGCTCTTGTATCGGCCCTTTTCGCTCCTCAACAAGAATATCAAATATCACAACTGACTTTGATCCTGGTAGTGTCATCAATCGGTTGGTTAGGTTGTCAGATAGATTCACTATTGGGCGCACTGTTGGAGAATGATGGACATGTGGGAAAGCACACAGTGAATCTACTAGCAACATCCTCCGGAGCGGTACTTGCAGTACTGTTTACCAATCAGTTCCTCTAGGAACTGTTAGCCGTTGGGTTTGAACACCACCCCCTCCAGCGGTGGCCATGTCAGATGACGTGCCCAGCTCGAGGGCAATAATTCCCCTGGCACTATTCATGCTTTCAGTATTGATGTGTTCCCCCATGGTATCAAGTCAGTCCACAACAGGCCCAGGGGGACCAGGAGAGAGTTGGTCCCTCCCTACTGAACACAATCTTTTCCTAAAAGGAGATCTTAGCGACCCCTTCCTAGATAGGAATTGGTCCAAGCTTACAGGCGAGCCCCTTGGCAGGGCAGAGTTCACCAAGTCCAGCTCCACACTTTCCCCTAATCTGATTGATATCCAATCAGCACCTCTCTCCGAGTCCCTGAGATTTGAAGGCAACGTCACAGTGAAACTTTTTGCTTCTTTGGAGACTACCAATGATGCCTGTCGACTATCCAACGTACTTCCCGGTTCTGCAGGTTCAGAAACCTCATTCATTGTTTGGCTTAGTATGGGATCAAACCCTATTTTGACTCAGGCTTCATCCAATTCTATTGCTATGGAGGAATCTTTTGGAATGGCTCATGAGTTCACAGTACAGGCCAATGACGTAAATGTCTCGTTATCTTCAGGTGACATGATATCCTTGAGAGTGGATGTGCAACACGAATGCATTCAAGGAGGTGTTCTTTGGTGGGGTTCTTATGATGCAGGCTCGAGAATAATCCTCGATGGAGACATCTTAGATCCATCATTAGAAGTGAAGATAGACTCCAACAGGATGGCTAGAGTACAGTTCACTCCACTATCTCCATGGGGGGAGGCAGACTTTGACTGGCAGGTTATGGAGATAGTGGGCCCTATGGATTGGGATGAAATGGTCCATGGTAATGGCGATGAAGAACAGAGATTGGATCACTTCGAGATTCCCCATACTACGATGATAGGTGAAGCAAATCGGTCTGTCAGAGCATGGTCATCCGATAAGCCTCTCAACCCCGGGAAATATATGGTAGATGGGTGCTTCGTTCTCACCGATCAAGAACCAAGTAGTACATGCCATTCCATTGGGATGCTGAGATTCGAGGTTTTTGAAGACCCCGAGCCCCTGCTCGGAAGTTCCTGGGCGGCGTTTATGATTCCCCTTTCTATGGCATTGTGGATACTCTTCTCAATTCGGGAAGCAACGCTACCCTTGATGGCTTACTTGGTAATCCTCCTCCTTGCCATTTCAGTACTGGGACCGGCTTCACAATTGCCGAACATAGATCCAGAACCCGATGGAGGCAGGGGGGCCGCTCCATCGTTTGTTTTATTGTCCCATAGCTCCGAACAGGTTTCTGTATCCCTGGCAGATCTCATAGATGGCTCCGATGCTGTGGTAGTGGGTTTGTTCCAATCTGGTTCCCCATATGCAGAGCATCAGAGAGGGGACTTTGAGTCAGCCAAAATAATTCTAGAACGCGACGTAGAGTTCGTCCAGATAGCAACCGGAGGAGAGCTTTCAGCAGTCAATCTAGATGGACATGCGCTTGCTATCAACGAATCTTGGCCGTTACTTATGGACGATCCAGAATCTAGCACAGGCTTAGCATTTCCAAGCGGGCCAACCGATGCGGTGATAGTGATTGATCCAGCAGGCTTTATCTCATCTTGGAGTCCTGGAACAATGGCTCCTAACGAGATAAGTGATACCGTCGAATCAGGAATAAAAGGATCTGGAAACGGCCCTTATGATCTTATCTCAATGATAATATCTACAGCACTATTGCCTCTAGTTATCCTTGGTCTTCCTGCCAAGAACAGGAGAGAGGATGAACCAGAAAAGGGAATGAATCCATTCTTGGGAGTGATAATGACTACTGCAGCGGCGTCTCTGGGATTCGCAATCTGGGCTATTCCAGTATCCATAATGGCCTCTCTAGGCTTCTCTTCATCGTGGCTTCTAATTGAGGTCGCCCTTTCCATTGTACTAATCTATCACGGACTATCGACTCTACTAAAAGGCTCGATTTTTGAGATAGAGAAACTATCTCCTATCGCATACTCAAAGCTGCCAACTGCCTACAGGGAGTGGAGAGGGCAACGTGACTTCACCAGAGACGCATATCTCGGACTCTGGCTAGCATGGCTTTCATGGCTCAGAATGCCTTACTTAATCCCGCAAGGAATCGGATCTATTGCAAGATCAGGACTTCTCGGTTCGGTTTCGTCTATGTTAGTACTGGTTATATTCCTTATCTCAGCCGGAATCACAGTATCAATAATTAGAGCTATAGCCTCATCGTTTGGAAAGACGTCATTCCTACTTGGTCAGATGAGCAAGGGCATTAGGCCGAGGGCATGGGGACTGGCCTCATCGATGATGGGAGTCTGGATGCTAACAAGTCTGGTTGTCCTGATAATGCAAGTTGGAGTATGATGTATTTCCTGAGCCGTCATGACCGAGAGCATCATAAGAGCGGAGCCCTACGCAAGGTTACTCCTACGGGGGTATAGTATAACCTGGTAGTACCGCGGGCTCCAGTTGCACGGGAATGACGACGAGTGGGTATCTGATGGATCTGATGACCAACTGGAGCACCGACCCGTCGCAACCCGAGAGCGTGCGCTTGCCGGGTGCACGCTAAAGTGGGAGACACCCGCTGATCTGGGTTCAAATCCCAGTGCCCCCACCACCGAATCGTCCAATCTTTGATTTCAATCGACTCTAACAGGCGTTTAGTTGATGCAGGATTACTCTTTCGCAAGGAGAGATGGGCCGTAGCTCGATCGCAGTTTGCCTAGTTATCATTCTAATGTCGCCCTTGGCAGGGAGTGCAGCGGTACCCGGAATGGATGAAGCACAGACAGTGGATAGGCCGAAAGACGTTCAAAGAATTGATTCGGGACAAATGGACAGAGTCCCCTATCAGGGTCCCATTTGGTGGGAATCTGATTCCGATTGGTGGACCCACACGTCTTTGGATAAAGACAAGAATGGGATTCATGACTCACTACAATCTACTGAAGGGATCGTAAATATCGGCCTTTCATATTCAAGAACGATCTTGCAAAGTGATATCGACTTCCTTGCCTCATTAGGCTATTCTGTAAATGTTGAACTTCCTGTTGTAAACGCACTACTGCTCGGAGATGTAAATTCCTCCCATGTCTGGAATCTGGCCGATATCGAGGGAGTCATAATGGTGGAGCGATATGGCTCACTGAAATTCTTTGGGGATATTCAAACACCTGCCGTGAAAGCAAGAAACTCAAGTTACTATCCCATCGGGGCATGGGATCTAGGAGTTAGAGGGAGTGGAATGAATATAGCAATGGTAGATACAGGGGTGGACAACGAGCACCCCGGCCTAAGTGGGAAATTTGTGGCAGGTTACGACGCCGTATGTTTTGTACACTCCGATCCACAATGTATCTTGGCAGGTGGTAGACAGGATGACGGCTCGTTCGACCCGGATGATGGTAACCAACACGGTACAGCCTGCATGGGTATGGCTAGCGCTAGCGGTATCGATGCAGACGGGACACAGACAGATTTCTATGGCTCCGCACCAGATTCTATGTTGGTCGATGTTAGAATTGGTACGGATGTCGGTGCCGGGCCATTCGAGAATTATGTATTAGAACAGGAATTCTATGAATCTGCAATGAATGGTCTACAATGGATTATCGACCATAGGGATGATGCATGGCCCGGCGTCCCAGAGTCAAATCACGGCATAGATATAATCTCTCTATCATGGGGCATCACCAGTCATGAAGATGGGGGTTCAGATGGTACTGATATGCACAGTAGAATTCTTGATGAGGCCATGGAACTGGGAGTTGTAGTATCAAATGCAGCCGGAAATGACGGCGAAAATAATGACGGCCTGTCTGGGATGAGTGCATCCTCGCTCTCTATTACAGTCGCCTCAACTGACGACAAGAATACCATTGATAGAGCAGATGATACTATTGCCAGCTACTCTTCTAGGGGGCCAAGGAAGGATAATGGAGATCAGAACCCTTTGAATGAGCTTATCCCCGAGATAAGCGCCCCAGGAACAAATATCATCCAAGCTGAGGGTTGCGTGTCAAGTGGAGGATGCAATAATTTCGTAGGAGGTGATGCCTCCGACAACACATACACCGGAAGGGGCAGTGGAACATCATATGCAGCTCCTGCTGTTACCGGAATTGTCGCTCTCATTTGGGAGGCCAATGAGGACCTAACACCCTTACAAATAAAGGAGATCATAAAGCATACATCAGAAAGGCGGGGCGAGCCAAGCGCACCGGAAATTGACCCCTACTGGAATCGCGAATTTGGTTATGGTATGGTAGATGCATTAGCCGCAGTGGAACTAGCTTTATTTCTCAAGGAGAGTGGACAGACAGAATCTATCCAGGAGACTATCCAAAATCACCTTCTAAACGTCACTAATCCCTATGAAAATGGAGGACTTCTGAATATGACGGGACATGCATGGGGGCAAGATGGCGCCGTTGATCGCGTGGAATTCAGAATTGACGGCGGTCAGTGGTCAGAGGCTACCTACTCGGATGTTTCCTCAGAAATAGGAGCACTGACTCCATTCGATTGGCATGTGATACTTGACACCAAGCGAATGTCAATAGGGGAGCATTCTGTAGAAGTTCACGCCGTCTCCGGGCTATCCCATTCACTCCCGGTTTTCTTCGAATTCAACGTTACCAAATCATCATCTGATTCCCTATCAGTGTCTCCCGTATTGGTAGGTGCGATTATTCTGGTATCTCTAGGATGGGTATTCTCTATCTCCATAACCCGCTCGTTTTCTCCATTAGCCGCCATCAGTATCGCTAAAGATTTGTTGGAAAACTCGGGCAGAGAAGATGATAAAGTCATAATGGATGCAGAGATAATTGAGTCCAACTCCGATATATAGGGAGGCCATACTTCCGCCTTCTTCAAAGCCTAAGTCACCTCTCAAAGGCACATGGTGCGCTTCTCCGACCGGGCGAACAGCATCCAGCCAACCGGTGTGAGGCGGATGTTTGACATGGCCGGAGATGACACCATACAGTTCGGGTTAGGGGAGCCGGACTTCCAACCGCCACAGCAAGCGATAGAAGCCTTTGCCAAGGCTATGAGGGATGGCAAGAACAAGTATACCACCACAGCCGGACACCCCGAACTTAGGAATAAAATTGCCTCACTCTGGCACCACCTCGTGCCCGACCTTGATGAATCTAATATATGCATTACAATGAGTGGGACGAATGGTCTTATGGATATATTCTTGGCTTTGGTCAATCCAGGGGATAACGTCCTGATTCCAGAACCGTATTTCCCTCTTTATCCTCCCGATGTAGAGATATGTGGAGGTTCCCCAAATCTTTATCCATGCCGATTTGAGAATGGTTTTGTCCCCACAATCGATGACTTAGAGAATAGGATCGATGACTCTACAGTTGCCATTCTATACAATTTCCCCAGTAATCCAACCGGAGGTAACGTAAATTCCGAGCAAAGGGACGAGCTAGTGGCATTTGCAATGAAGCACGACCTATGGATAATCACCGATGAGGTATATGACAGAATTGTCTATGACGCCCCACATGTTTCCTTCATCGGAGCTGGCTACGATAAGGTGATAATGGTACAATCATTCTCCAAGACCTTCGCTATGACCGGGTGGAGAATAGGCTATCTCTTATCCCCAGACAAAGAAGCTATGTCACAATTGACTAAAATGCAATACTATGTTACAGCGTGTAGTAACGATGCAATGCAGCATGCGGTTCTCGAGGCTCTGGAGAAAGCTCCGGAGTATCCCGAGTCAATGTGCGAGGAATTCAAAGAAAGAAGGGATTTAATCTGTGAAAGGTTGAATTCTATTCCAGGGGTATCTTGCCATGTTCCAACAGGTGCATTCTATGTTTTTCCAAAGGTAGAAGTTCCGGGAATGTCTAGTGAGGATATTGCTATGGCATTACTCGAAGGGGGAGTTCTTTGCTCTCCAGGAACGGCCTTCGGTTCGGCCGGAGAGGGTCACCTAAGATTCGCATATACCATTTCTAGGGAGGATATTTCCAAGGGAATGGACAGAGTTGAGAAAATCCTAACGGAGTTGCGTGGGAATCTTTGAGGGTAAAATTTGATTTCCTTAGCTTTCCTCATACTATCTGCTGTATTCGCCTGGTATATTCCTGTCTCTTATACACATCTGACGCTGCCGACGAACATAGGCGTG
>CAXHFM010000071.1:0-6511 GCA_964016345.1 uncultured Candidatus Poseidoniales archaeon
TATAGTATTGGAGGTAAATATTCGTTGTTACGGTTCCATTGGAAGATCCTCGAAAGGTGATCCTCCAGTGGAAACCAGGGGGTGCCCGTCCGGATACATCATGAACAGCACCACAGACAGCGGACCATGCTCTACCGTGCTGGGAGGACCACGACATACCCGGAAGATCCCGTTGAGAAGGGTGTCAGATTCCACTTCCTTGGCGGTGCAGGAGAGGTCGGCAACGTGGGATGCGTCATCGAGGACCACACAGGCACGAAGGTTCTGATGGACTACGGACTCGCCCCGACCAAGCCACCCAAGTACCCGTCCGAGGCACCACTGATGGACCACGCAGTGATAACTCACAGCCACATAGACCACATTGGCATGGCACCATGGCTAGTGGGCCACCATGGCACAACCCTCCACGGCAGTCGCCTGACATCCAACCTCTCTGAGATAATGTGGAGAGACACATACAAGGTCTCCAGCATCGAGGGTTACCCCCTCGCCTGGGACAAGAGGGATCTAGACGCTGCTTTGGGGGCTTGGCAGGAGCATGACATGGGAGAGCAGTTCTCCATCGGGAACTGGGATCTCAAGTTTCACATCGCTGGCCATATCCCTGGGGCTGTGATGACTGAGATCAACACACCATCCGGGAAAATACTGTGGACGGGTGACATGGATACCAGGGAGAGTCCCAACGTCTCGGGCGCGAAGCCAGTGGAATGCGACATCCTCTGCCTCGAAGGCACATATGGGGGCAAGTACCACCCTGACAGGAAGGAGGAGGAGCAGAGGTTCGTAGACAGGGTGCTAGATGTCGTGGCCAGGGGAGGGGTAGCTGTCGTACCGGCATTCGCCTCAGGCAGGGGCCAGGATGTGATCAGGATCCTCCATGAGGCAGCTCCAGAGCTCGAGGTCCACTATGATGGAATGGGAACCAGGGTCTCGCAGGTGTGGCTTGAGAATCCCGACTTGTTGCGTGAGCCCAGGAAGATGAGGAAGGCATGGAACTGGTGCAGAAGGGTCAGGAGTAAGTCAGACAGGAAGAAGGCACTCGATGCAGACGTGATAGTGACTACCAGTGGGATGCTCGATGGAGGCCCAGTGATATGGTACATCAACAGACTGAGACACGATCCTGCTAACGCTATACTGCTGACCGGGTATCAAGCCGAGGGATCAGGAGGGAGGATGCTACTGGAACACAGGAGACTCCCCATCTGGGGAAAGAACACACCCGTCGAGCTGGAGGTCACCCAGTTCTCACTCTCCAATCACGCCGGGCACGCGGAGCTTGCCGATTTTGCTAGAAAATGCTCCCCCAAGCACGTTATATTGTTCCATGCGGATGCCGAGCCAGCTATGGCGTTGGCCGAGGAACTAGGCTCCGAAATGCAAGTCCATATACCTGAAAACGGCAAATCTCTGGTAATTAAGTAGGATTTTCGCTTCCGATTTGTTCATAGGCCCACCGCCAGTTGAGACAATTAACATAGTCTTTGAACTATGACAATTAGAAATAAAAAAGGTGAGAAAAAAATGGAACAACTAGACAAAATGTTTGGAGTAACGGAAGCAGGGAGCGACGTCGCAACTGAGCTTAGAGCCGGTGGCGCTACCTTCCTGACAATGGCTTACATCCTACTAGTGAATCCGTCAATGCTGTCAGCGACAGGCATCCCGTTTAACGATGCTCTGTTCGCGACATCCATTGCGGCATTCATAGGATGTATGGCTATGGGGCTATGGGCGAAACTACCCTTCGCACTAGCACCAGGAATGGGCCTGAACGCCTTCTTCGCGTTCACGGTAGCGGCGCCATGGGCGATGGCAGTGCCATGGGACATAGCTCTCGCGGCAGTATTGGTTCAGGGAGTCATATTCCTGATTCTGTCACTACCCCAGGTAGGTGTCAGGACGGCAATGATCAACGCGATCCCAACCGACCTGAAAATAGCCACTGGTGCGGGCATTGGGATGTTCCTGGCGATCATCGGCCTTCGAGAGATGGGCTGGGTAGCCCATGACAACGCTACACTGGTCACCCTCGGGGACACAGGGAGCTGGACTCACCAATCCGGTGAGCTTTGGGCCATGATAGGACTAATCTCCATAGCCGTAATGATGGCTAGGGGAATCAAGGGAGCAATCATCTTCGGTGTGCTCGGTGCCTCTGTCGCAGGATGGGCACTATCCGCAAACGACCCATACAACGAGGCATACCCCGTAATCGTCTTCTGCATAGATGCGGCTACGGACAATTGCGTCGCGGAAGGCGAGTTTTACGCAGGAGTAGCAGGACGGGGGGTCGCTGAGGCCCCAGACAGGCTGTTCGAGTTCGTTGGCATGCCTACCGAGACACTTGGAGCGGCCTTGGGCGCATTGTCCCTTGAGACGGGCGTGGTCGATGCTATGACAGCTGACGGTGCATACGCCGATAACCTGGAGTACGGCCTTGGAGGCTTCCTCCTGATCATGATTACTTTCCTGTTCGTCGACATCTTCGACACAGCGGGCACACTTTACTCAGTGGGCCGCCAAGCAGGATACGTGGACGAGAACGACGAGCTGATGAACTCCGACGAGGCGTTCATGTCCGACGCGGCCGCAACAGTGGTTGGTGCACTAGTTGGAACCAGCACCACAACAACATACATCGAGTCGGCCGCTGGTATCGAAGAGGGCGGAAAGACAGGACTTGTCGCCGTGACCGTCGGCGTACTGATGCTATCCGGACTGTTCTTCGCAGACGTATTCGCGTCCATCCCACAGTTTGCAATGGCCTCGGCCCTCGTTGTGGTTGGCGCAATGATGATGCGACAGGCCGCTGACATCGACTGGAGCAACCAAGACGTCGCCCTACCAGCATTCGCTACTATGGTCCTCATGCCATTCACGTACTCGATCGCTGTGGGTATTGCATGGGGAGTGATCCTCTACACCGCAATCAAGGCAGGACAGCAGAAGTTCGACGAGATCAGCCCAGTCATGGGCGTTCTGACGATCCTACTGATAATGTACTACCTCGGCCCAGGAGCCCAAACAGGCTTCGAGTGGCTGGTAAACGACATACTCAGCCTCTGAGTATAGCGTCTGCAAACGGGCTCCGGGCTAAGGCCCGGGCCCTAAACTGCGGAGCGGTCAGCATGGAAGACGACATCATAGACAGCCTCTACGGAGCCATAAGAACCGTCCCCGATTTCCCCATCGAGGGCATCATGTTCCGTGACATCACACCAGTCCTCGCAGATGGCGAGCTACTCACCGCACTGGTGGATAGGATGGTAACGGACATGGATGCCCTCGGTTGGCGACCAACACACATCGCTGGCCCCGAGAGCAGGGGCTTCATATTCGGATCCATGGTGGCGGAAAGGCTCGGTATCGGATTCATCCCCGTGAGGAAACCAGGCAAGCTACCCTACCAGGTCGCAAGTGCAGAGTACGACCTGGAGTATGGCACAAACACCCTAGAAATTCACACGGATGCTGTCTCCGAGGGCGACAGAGTCGTGATCCTGGATGACCTCCTGGCGACCGGTGGGACCGTAGCAGCTACCGTGGGCCTGTGCAGGGACCTCGGCGCCTCCGTTGAGGGAGCGATGTTCCTCATCGAGCTCGATGGCCTTGGTGGTAGCGACAAAACCGGTGTAGACACCCACTCGCTCCTAAACTTCCCAGCATGACAGGAAACCACGTATCGTGAAACTCATATGGGTCCCCTTCGTGGGCAGTGTGTGCCTCGCTTTGACGGACTAGGGAACTGCATAGTCTGCAATATCCCCTGCACCGCCATGAACTACCTCGTTAGCGATGGCAAAAAGTACTGCACGGGATGCTGGGTTGAGGAGAAAAACCCCACTCATCCCGAGCTAGAGAAGATCAAGGAAGACGTCTCCGCGGCTGTGAGCGTCTGGAAGTGCCTCAAGTGGTACAGGGAAGACAGGAAGCTGCCAAACGGCCCATACTCGTTCAAGAAGTCCTACAAGAAGTAGGCCCCCCGTGTCGAGACCAACCTCTTGAGCCGCTTTGTTCATGGACGTGGTTCACACGCCCATGCTCACAGAGGACCCCCCAATGACGAGCGAGCCCAGCATCCACGTGTTCGAAGTCATGACCAGAGACCTCGACGGTTTGACAGACGCAAGGGGGCTGAGCGCCAAGGCGCTTCTCGCATCAGACACTGGCCTGGTCGCAGACGAGGTGCGCGTGATACTGGGATATCAGGTAAGGGCGGACCTCAGCGAGGAGGAACGAGACATTGCCTTGTACGATCTATTCGCGGACCCCATCATCGAGACGGCATCTTACGACGGAGCGCTCCTAACGTCCTTTCACAATCCTCCTGACTTAGCCATTAAGGTAGGCTTCAAGCCAGGCGTCACCGATAACTCGGCCCAAGCGGCCCTCGATGGCCTCACAACCCTGTTCGGCCACCACTCCGATGCAGAGATCGCGACAACCAAGACTTACGCCATATGGGGCCTCCCGTCAGAGAAGTCTCCGATGATAGCCGGGGCTCTTCACAACCCCATGATAGAGAGGGCCTCGGTAGCATCGAGACACGATTGCGAGAAGGGCGAGTGGCCATCTCTGGACTTCCCCAGAATGAATCCGTTGCCTTATGTCAAGCCTGCCACTGTCGAACTCGAGGTATCGGACGACGAGCTGGTTTCGATAAGCGAGAAGGGGCTACTCGCGCTGAACCTGGAGGAGATGAAGGCCATTCAGGCCCACTACAGAGACGAGGGGGTCAGAGATGCCAGGAGGGAACTCGGACTTCCCCCTTCCTCACCCACAGATGCGGAGCTGGAGTGCCTAGCCCAGACATGGTCCGAGCACTGCTCCCACAAGATTTTCGCCGCCGAGATACACCATGTCGACACCGTTACAGGAGAGGATACCACCATTGACTCGCTGTTCAAGACCCACATAATGCAACCCACCCTAGACATACAGAAGCAGGTCGACTGGCTACTCAGCATCTTCCATGACAACTCCGGGGTGATCGCGTGGAACGAGGACTGGAGCCTATGCATAAAGGCGGAGACACACAACTCCCCAAGCGCCCTGGATCCCTATGGGGGGGCCATAACTGGGATAGTAGGCGTCAACCGGGACATAGTAGGAACAGGACTGGGGGCCAGACCGATTGCTAACACGGACGTATTCTGCTTCGGACCCCCAGACTACGAAAAGCCCCTGCCAGAGGGGCTATTCCACCCATCCAGGGTGTTCCGTGGGGTCCACTCAGGGGTCCGCTCGGGTGGCAACGAATCTGGGATACCGACGGTTAACGGCGCTATAGTGTTCGATGAGAGGTACATCGGGAAGCCACTCGTATATTGCGGAACGCTTGGAATAATGCCGAGGGTGCTACCAGATGGCAGGCAGAGCCACATCAAGACGCCCGAGGCGGGGGACATCGTCTACATGGTGGGTGGCAGGGTCGGCTATGACGGTATCCACGGAGCCACGTTCTCCAGTCTCGAGCTGACTGAGGACAGCCCCAGCTCCGCCGTTCAGATCGGGGACCCAATAACCCAGAAGAAGATGATAGACATGCTACTAGAGGCCAGGGACGCTGGCCTGATTCAGGTGATCACCGACAATGGCGCTGGAGGGCTTTCCAGCAGCGTAGGCGAGATGGCCGAGCTCACTGGCGGTGCGGTGCTGGACCTAGGCGCGGTGCCGTTGAAGCAGGCAGGCCTCTCACCGTGGGAGATACTCGTCTCGGAGTCGCAGGAGAGGATGACGGTAGGCATAAGGCCCTCAGACAGAGATGCCTTCGAGGGGCTCGCAGAACTGCACGAGGTAGAGGCCACAGCCGTGGGGACATTCACCGACTCCGGGGCGTTCGTAGTCACACATGGCGAGGAGCCAGTGGCGCACCTCCCCATACAGTTCCTCCATGACGGCTGTCCACAGCTCAAGCTGGAGTCCGAGTGGGCGCCCCCTGCTCACATGCCCCTCCACACTCCCTCTGTCGACGCTCACGGAATGGGAGAGCTGCTCGCGCGACTGATGGCTAGGCCGAATGTTGCCAGCAAGGAGTGGTGGGTCAGATCGTACGATCACGAGGTCATAGCGCAATCCGTCATCAAGCCCTTCGGGGGCGTGAACATGGACGCCCCAGGGGACGCCGCAGTCATCGCCCCTATCCAAGGAGGCACCCAGGGAGCTGTAATTTCCAATGGCATAGTGCCAAGGTACTCTGACATCGATGCCTACGCGATGGCAGCAGCCTCTGTCGACGAGGCCCTGAGGAACGCCGTCTGCGTCGGCGTGGACCTAGACCTCATCGCAGGGCTGGACAACTTCTGCTGGCCCGACCCAGTGGAGTCCTCGAAGACTCCTGACGGGCGGTACAAGCTCGCTCAGCTGGTCAGGGCAAACCGTGCGATAGACGATACATGCCGTGCATACAGGCTGCCCTGCATTAGTGGCAAGGACTCCATGAAGAACGATGCCACGCTGAACGGCGAGAAGATCAGCGTCCCTCCCACCATACTCTTCAGTC
>CAXHFM010000072.1:0-6440 GCA_964016345.1 uncultured Candidatus Poseidoniales archaeon
GCACGTAAGTCTCGTGGGCTCGGAGATGTGTATAAGAGACAGATCCAGAACTCCGCCCCCTCGACCCCCGAGAGGTACGCTCCTAGGCCGAGTACCCCCACGGCAATGAGCAGGGCATCGGCCAGCGAGCACACCAAGCATACTGCGAATACGTGTGAACGAAGCAGCCCCTGCCTCAGAACGAATATGTTCTGGGGGCCTATCGCGAGTATCAGTCCCATGCTGAGGGCGAAGCCGGCGACCCCGGCAGACAGCACACTCATGCCACATCAAGAGGGCATCGCCCCTTGAACCGGTCGTTTGCACCCGTCACCTTGATTTCCACCGTGCCGAGCGGGACGCATGGCCGACAGGGACGCCACCGAGGTATTCTCCGAGTGGGCCCTGAGGGACAGGGACCTCGGAATGGAGAGCGGGCACGCGTCCTCGGTGGAGGAGATGCTCTCAATGGCGCTCCCCAGAATAGATGGGCTCTTCTCGGCCGCCGATCTCGGCTGTGGCAACGGGTGGGTCTGCAGGGCACTGGAGGAGAGAGTCGACTGCCTCTCGGCCATGGGTGTGGACGGCTCTGAGGAGATGATCAGGAAAGCCAGGTCTAGGGGGGACGGGGAGTTCCATCACATCCGACTGCCGGGTTGGAAGCCGCCCCGTAAGTACGACTTGGTGCACTCGATGGAGTTCCTGTACTATCTGCATGACCCCATCTCCATGCTCTCTGAGGTCCATGACCACTGGGTAGCTCCCGGTGGCACCCTGGTAGCCGGGGTCGACCACTACCTCGAGAACGAGGACAGCCTGGACTGGCCCATGGGGCTCAGCGTCCACATGACGACCTTGAGCGAGGCTCAGTGGGAGCAGGGAATGACGGATGCTGGCTTCGTGAACGTCGAGATGCGCAGAGTAGGCCTGAAGGATGGCTTCGTTGGGACCCTGGCCATGATAGGCACGAAGCCACAGCTCTGATCATTCTCCGTTCGAGAACGCGATCATGCGATCTATAGGCATGTGGTCCACTGTGTCCTTGCAGTAGTGCGCCTCCACCACCTTGCCGTCCTCGTCTATCAGGATGTCCACTGGCAGGGTCGACATCTTCGACATCGAGAGGGTCATTGGCACATACCCCCTCAGGGTGGCCCTGATCATGGTGAGCGGCGAGCGCATGGCTCCCCACATGAAGCGCCCGAGAGACTTCTCAACTCCGTTGTCCAAGTAGGTCTCATAAGTCTCGTCTGCCACGATGGTGAAGGGAATTTCACGACCCCCCATCCTTTTCGTCAGCTCACCAATTTCTGCATCGAAGACTCCAATCATTACAGAGTCGTCAGAGAACTCCTCCCATCTCTTGACTATGCTGTCTATCCTCATGTTGCAGAAGGGGCAGGTAGAGAACCTGAAGAAGGTGAATATCACCCTCTTTCCCTTCATTGCGGACATCTCGAATGTCGTCCCGTCAATCGATGGCAGTACTAACTGTGGGGCTTGGTCCCCGGCCTTGATTTGCATAGCTATCTCATGTTGACTAGGTGTATAGACATTTCAGGTGGATATGCCAGCTTTACTCCTCCATCTCAGGAACGCGTAGGAGGGAACTGACCACCCAGTCACAGCGATGATCCATGCTATTGCCGAACCAATTACCATTCCATTGGAATCCAGTGAGTACATCGCAACAAGAGCATAGACGCCTACCGAACCGCCACCCAGGAGCATAGGCGCGGCCGCACCTCTGGGGACTGACGGGCCCTGTGAAATCCAAAGGGCCACCATCGACGTCAGGAATATGGCTGGGAAGACCGATGCGAGCCCTGCAATTAGGGGGTATCCCAGCCCCGCGACCCAAACGGATGCTCCTATCGCTGAAGCCGCCATTCCCCCCCTAGCCAACAACACAAACTTGCTGACCTCCCGGGTTCCACTCGGGGAATCCTCGGGGCTCCACCCCAGGTATATCCCGAAGACCGCGGTTAGGACTACTCCTATTACAGCGATATCACGAGCTCCCAGTCCCGAATCCAATGCGAATTCGATGCAGAATATAGCCATCATTCCGAATATGGCCCATGCGACCAGTGCCGTAACAGTAGTCATCGCCAACGACCTCCTGGCCGGCATGCCCTGAAGCCTCGGGGGGAGGTATATCCAAACTGACAGAAAGACGGCATTGATCAGCATGCCAGCCGGAACGACGGACAGGCTGTCAAGCAATTCCGTTTCCCTCTGCGCAGAGGCCATCCCCGCAACGGCAGGCACTATGGTCGTGGGAACAGTGCCCAGAGCCCCCCCGACGAAGCCTCCGTATCTCTCTATGAGAACGGTAACCAGTATCGCAACCAATCCTGCGGCAATCGCGGCAGGCAGTATTTCAGTGAGCACGGATTACGGGACTGTTGGAGGCACATGATAGTGACGACGGGCTATATGTCATGACCCACATGTCCAGAGGTATCGTCCCAGCACTCGTGCTCCCCGTCGTAGATGGCCCCCTCATCAGGCAGACAAGGGTGGTGATTGGTGAAAACATCCCCATTGGTAAGCCAGGGCCTGACTATCCAAGCATGAGCCATCCAATATTCTCCGAGAATGACGTTCTCCCCGTCATTTCTCTCGCATTCCTCTTCGTTCAGGTCTTCGCCCCTGACTAGCATCAGCTCCATCTGGAAGCAGAGGGACTCATGCCTGTGCCACCAGTCGTTGTCCCCGGTGAATCCCTCAGGTGGAACGTCGGAAGGAGATCTTACGAACCAGGCGAATCCGACAAGCTCGGACTCGGACTCCTCGCCAGCAAACATAAGGAACTCGGGCTGTGAGTAGTCGAATGCCTCATCCAGAGAGGTTCCGTTGAACTCAGGGGAACTAGCATCGAAGTCCTCGCTGTCCATCCTGAAGTCCCCTAGCCTGGCGTGATGGGTGCCCATCCCCTCGGTATACCCAACCAGCATATGGAAGCCGGCCGCTTCGGCCTCTCCCAAGGTGGCCCATTGGGAAGACCATTCCAAGGCGGCCTGGAACTCGGCAGTGAGTGTCTCGCACTCCTCCGCAGAAAGCTCACCCTTCTCCATCCCCTCATAGGCGGGGTCTACATGGTGCCCTCCTATTCCTGTCGAATTGCACCACCATGGCATAGTATCGGGGATATATCCGCTAAGGGGGCAGTCCATCTCTCCGTCCCCATCCAGATCCCCGCATACCCCTGCGTCTTCAGCATCCAGAAGCTCCGAATCGTCATCTATGAAGCGCCTCTCGGTCTCTTCCTCGGATATGCAACCGCTCAATGTGCTTGAAACGAAAAGCAGAACGAGGGTAATGGAGAGCAATCTCATGAATCCCACTGATAGTAATGCCCAATAAATCAATCCTTTTGATGCTCGTCATGAGCGAGCCATTGATGGGCCTCTTCCGCCCGCTTACCGTCATGGAGGACTGGCCGGACCCCGGTACGCCCATCAGACTGGTCGTGAAGACATGGGCCGGACTCGACGAGCACCTGGGAGTAGCTCTGCCCTCTGCTGGACCGGGTTTGGTCACCATCAAGCTTGTGAATGGATACAATCTTTCCTTCCCCAGCTCGTATGTTGAGGAGTTCGAGCTCATGGGCGAGATGCCTGAGCCTCAGGAGGTTGCCCCAGAGCCGATCATGCAGGATGAGTCCCTCCCATTGGTCCACCTGATTCACACAGGAGGGACCATAGCAAGCAAGGTTGACTACTCCACTGGAGCAGTAACTGCTAGATTCGAGCCCAGCGAGCTATTACAGGCGGTACCTGAGCTGAGGTCAATAGCCAGAATTAGGGCGGTCAAGCTCGGGAACATGTGGTCAGACGACATCAGGCCCAGACACTGGAACAGGATGCTAAAGGCCACTGAGGAGGCTTTCGCTGAGGGAGCTGTAGGGGTCGTGATAACCCACGGTACCGACACTATGCACCTATCGGCGGCCGCGATGTCCTACGGATGGTCGGGCTCCGGAGGCAGGCCACCGGGACGAATAGTCCTAACAGGTTCTCAGAGGTCTCCTGACAGGGGGTCTTCGGATGCCGCCGAGAACCTAATCTCAGCGGTTTACTGGGCTGCCAATGGCCCCGAACCGACTGGATATAGGGATTCTTCGGTAGTAGTCACTCATGCCTCATCGTCCGACGGAAGCTGTACTGTTTTGCCGGGGTGTGCATGTAGGAAATACCACTCATCGAGGAGGGACGCGTTCAAATCGATCAATCAAGATCCAATAGCTCACGTGGAGCTAGGCATGGAAGGCCCTAGAATAGTGATGGAAGAGCTGGACCCACAGGACGCCCGGTCAGAGGCCATTTCTCCTGCAATGTTTGACGACTCAATCAGAATTGCACAGTTCGTTTCTGACGGCCATCTTCACTCAGACATCGTCAACTCTGCCATAGAGTTAGGGTATGATGCGCTTCTATTCCACGGAACTGGCTTGGGCCATCTTCCGATATCCGACCCCCAGGAGGACTCTCCCGAGAACACCAAGCTCAGGCTACTCCTAGAGGACTACTGCGAGGATGGGGGAATAGTGGTCATAGTCGCGCAGACCGTACATGGTCCGATTCATCTCGACGTCTACAGCAAGGGGAGGGTTCAGCAATCGATAGGCATGATTGGCAATGGGTCCCTATGCCCCCCTGGCTCTGCCTTGGTGAAGTTGCATTTCCTGCTCTCTTCCGACAAATCTGCAGAATCTGTGTCTGAGGGATGGGACAAGGACCTCTTAGGGGAGAATCCGCCAATCGTCCGTAACTGAGATTCAAAGACCTCCTAGCATTCGGTAGGACATGCCTGCCCCTGATGTGCCATTCCGATTCCAAAGAACAGGTCACGTTTCTCGAAACAGGGCAGTCCTTGCGGCAATGACGAACAAGCAGAGCTCTGAGGACGGCACACTGTCAGAGAATGAGATCAATTGGCTTCTGATGAGGGCAGAGGGCGGATTCGGAATAATCACCACCGCTGCTACCCACGTCGTTCCGGAAGGCCAAGGCTGGATAGGAGAAATGGGTGTTTGGGGGGATCACCATGTCCCTGGCCTAACAAGACTCGCCACTGGAATTAGGGAGAGAGGCGCCATAAGCCTAGCACAGATATTCCACGGGGGGATGTTCGCGCCTGAGGCTATTACCGGAGTCCGACCAGTCTCCGCTAGTGAGAATCTCCTGTCCAAGGACTCCGATGCGACCTCAAGAGAGCTATCGTACGACGAGATTGAGGCAATCATTTCAGCATTCGGAGACGCGGCCTCAAGATGCGCCAAAGCAGGATTCGATGGGGTCGAGCTACACGGCGCCCATGGGTATCTGATATGCCAGTTTCTCGGAGAGAAGACGAACAGAAGGGAAGATGTATGGGGGGGTGAAATATTCGATAGAGCGAGGTTTCTCATGAGGATCATACAGGATGTCAGGAACAAGGTTCCCCAGGACTTCATTCTGGGTGTGAGAATTTCACCTGAGCATAGGAAGGTGGGCGTCAGGCTCGAGGATAGCTTGGAGCTAGCAGAGATGCTTTCCGAGGCTGGAATCGACTTCCTGCATATATCCTGCTGGGACTGTTCTTGGAGCTCCTCGGAGTTCCCTGAAGACGAGAGGACATTGACGCAGTGGTTTTCTGACAGGCTAGGGAAGAGCGTCCCAATAATATCGGCAGGGGGAATCTGGTCTACTTCCGATGCCAAGGCAGTAATGGCGAACGGTGCGGACATGGTCGGGGTAGCTCGAGCGGCAATAGGCCATGCCGACTGGGCTTCTCATATTTCAGAAGAGAACTACTCTCCGATGAAACCTCCATTTTCCAACCAGCACCTATTGGAACAGGGACTCAGTGAAACGTTTGTTGACTACATGAGGGGATGGGACGGATTTGTCGCTTAGGCCTACTTACTGATGTACCGACTACCACATGGGCGATTCATGCCGGAGGCATCGCGAAGCGATGAGCTTGATGCGATGAGGCAGTCGGCGTATTCTCCTGGTGACTCATCAAGCCTCAGAGAGCTGAGGGCTGAGGGAAGGAAGACTGCGAGGGAGAGGATATTGCTGCTCCTCGACCCCAAGTCGTTCGTTGAGGTGGACGCCTTCGTACAGCACAGAGCAGGGGATCACAACATGCACCTCCACAGGCCACTGGGCGACGGAGTGGTTGCCGGCCATGGGATGATTGATGGCAGGAGGGTTGTTTGCTTCGCCCAAGACTACTCTGTTTTTTCCGGATCCATGGGGGAGATGCATGCCAAGAAGGTCGCGAAGATTGCCGAGTTCGCCGAGAAGTCACAACTGCCACTCATAGGAATCTGGGATGGAGACGGCCAGAGGGTCGAGGAGGGGGTTACCTCATTGGGGGCCACGGGAGAGCTGTTGGATATCTTGGTGGCCTGCTCTGGTACTGTCTCTTATACACATCTCCGAGCCCACGAGACATACGTGCATCTC
>CAXHFM010000073.1:0-6378 GCA_964016345.1 uncultured Candidatus Poseidoniales archaeon
ATTATGTATTATCTGATCTAACCTTGGCATGAAAATCAACTCCTCAGAAAATGTATGCTAGAAGGCGTCCTCCGACACGCTCCTTCTTAGCGGCATAGTGGTCCATTATGCCTTTATTTGTAGTGACGATCAGTAGGCCAAAATCTCTGGCTGGAAGATATCTTGACTCCCACTTATCGAAATCGGCTCTTTTTACAGAATGGCGTGGCTTAATCACTCCACACCTGTTTATGGTTCCTATTAGCTCAACTCTGAATGAGCCTGCTCTTCCGTCTTCGATTCGCTCAAATTCTCCTACATATCCGGACTTCTGCATGATTTGCAACATCTGGCCTAGTAATTTGCTTGCTGGTTTCACTGAAACCTCATAGTGTCCTGCCTGCTCTGCATTGAAAATGCGTGTGAAGGCATCGTTTAGTGGGTCGTACTGCATCTTTTCACCTCATGAATACTTCTTGAATCCTATTTCTGGGGCCATGTCTCTGAAGCACTGCCTGCAAAGTCTAAGCCCATGACGCCTGATCATCCCTCTCTTTCTTCCGCATTTCCTGCATCCGACAGATCTGCCGATTCTTTCGCCGTGATCTTTTGCCATTCTACTCTTCCTCCCCATATCCTACTATGTTCAGGTTGTATCTAGCAGTAAACCAAGCTCTGGCTTCTTCAGGGCCAACACGATGACTGGCGGAGACTCTTCGAGACCTCTTCCTTCTCCTAGAAACTCTGTGGCCAGGCCTTTCTAAAACTACATTGACGTCCATTCCAAAAATTCCCACATCAGGGTCATACTTCTGACCCGGGAAATCAGTATAATCGGAGATTCCGAAGGACAGGTTCCCTGATGCATCGAAATTGTATGTTGGCAAAGTATGCTGACGAACCCAGAATGCGTCTTTGAGGAAAGCATTGATTGTTTCTTCGTCCCTAATAGTGACCTTGCACCCGATCGGTGCCCCTTTCCTAGTTCCTAGATCTCGATTGGTGCTGGTGGACAATGTCCTAACAGGCACCATTCCAGTCACCATCTCTAGTGCTTTCTCAGCTAGTTGTAGCCTTTGTCCACCTTCTCCGACACCAATATTTACCGTGACCTTAGTAATCTGGGGGGCACGCATTGGGTTCACTGACTGACTCATGAGTTAACCTCCATTGGAATATCTGATTCGCTCGAAATGATGAAAACATAATCTGAGATTGTACCGAAGTCATCGAATTGGACCTCATTGGACTTAGAAGATCTCTTGATGTCATGACTCCTGACTGTAGCTAATTCTCCGATGTGGTTTCCACCAGTTAGGTATGCAGTTGATCCTTCCTCAAACTTGTGATGTGCTTTTACTTCCTGGTCTGGCAAGGAGATTGCTAGGGAGTCTCCAGTCTTGTATTCGGGGTTTTCATTGAATAACAGATTTCTTCCATCATGAAGATGAACTTGTGTCTTCCCACCCTTGATTGTGGTCTTCCCCATCACTCTGCATAGCTTTGTTGATGATTTCTTGGCAGGTATCATCCTGTATCTAAGTTTGCCATTGGTGTCTAAAACGCATTTGTAGCTAACTTCTCCAACAGTTAGGACATCCATTAGCCCCACTCCCCTTCCGATATCTGTCTCAATAGCTCCATCGACCTTAACCAGCTTTGAGTGTAGTATTTTCTTAGCTTCACGTCGATTCTGTGCCACACCGAGAACATCTCTGAGGATTACCCCCATGGGCATGCAGAGATCTAGGGGGTGACCACAAGGATTTGGCTTCTGAATCCAAACCGAAGACTTTCTTGGAAGTGGCCAGCTCCTTGGCATGGTCAACCTCTTCATGTGGCTACTGCTCATTCCGTGTCGCCTCCACTAGTTCTCTCAATGAGTCTCTTGAGCCTGAGCGTATCTCCCTCGAATAGCTTGGTAACTATCACGTTTGAAGGATGGATAGGGACTGCTTCTTCCTTTCCGTCAGCGGTAGCCATTGTGAGTCCGTCTACGAAAATCATACCACTGCCAGTATCTACTCTGGCTACCTTTGCCACAATGCCGGCCCTTCCCCTAGGCTGTCCGAGTCTCTTTCCTCTTGTATCGGATTTGACGCTATTTGGATGGCCGAAGTCTCCTCTTACAATCTCTATCTCGTCTCCAACCCTGACAGTGACAGTTCTGATATTGATCAAATCGGGATCGTCTGTAACGAGCCTGGCTCTCATTCTCTTCCTCTTGACGTGCGTAGGGGCGTCAGATTGACTGAGGCGCTGTTTGCTTGCTTTACTGCTTCTTGTCATAATTACACCTCACTAAACTATCTGTTTCGCAGTTGCGGCTATCCTTGGCCATCTCTCGGCCGCCTCCCTGCTTACTGGGCCCTTGATATCCGAACCCTGAACTTCTCCGCGTTCGTTGGTAATAACACAGGCATTATCCTCGAATTGGACCCATGTCCCATCTACTCTCCTGAATGGCCTTGACTGCCTGATTACTACTGCATTGAACATCTGTCTTCGAGTCTCTGGAGTGCCTCTCTTTACGGTGACTTTAGTCATGTCTCCAACGCCTGCAGCCGGGTACCTCCTAGCAACACCGCCCTTGTTTAGAACCGTGATTAACTGTACTACCTTTGCACCTGTGTTATCGGCGCATTCTAGCTTCGCTTGCGAAGGCAAAGCCTTCGTTACTCTGCCAGGGATTCCCTTCATATCGGTGCCCCCTTCTCTATGACGCAGAAGTTGACTGTCTTGGAAAGAGGCCTGCACTCCATAATGCGTACTCTGTCTCCTACCTCGACTCCTCCAATGCATGATGGGAGGTGGGCTGAGTACCTTCTTGTTCTCTTCTCGTACCTCTCATATTTTTTCATATATCTTGTAATCTCTCTTTCGACTACTATTGATCCTGCCATGCCAGTTGTAGAGACAGAGCCCTCAATAATCTGACCTCTGACTCTCAGACTTCCATAGAAAGGACAGTTAGAATCCCCATCCCATTCTCCTGTGGGAGTAATCACATCAACTCCGATATCTCTGATTCCGGTCATCTAATATCTCCTCCCAATCCTGTCCTCTGCTCTTTGAATGACCCTAGATCCTTCGATTGCCTCTCCTGAGTCAATGGTGAATGTAATTACTTCCTTTGCCAATCTCAGGTCGCCGGACTCAGTACGGATTAGTATTGTCTTCTTGGTCTCGTCTAAAACAGTTCCAGAGACCCCTACGAGACTTGGATCGTTTGAATTGACGACGCTCAAGATATGCGATATCCAAGGGAGATTGATCATTCTAGACATCATCTTACCTCCACCTTGTATCCATTCTGCTCCAAGACCTTGGACGCTCTTTTCTTGTGATCTCCTTGAAGCTCTATCGTACGATCTTTGACTGTACCACCACTGGCGCAGGCCCCTTTGAGAATCTTTGCTAACTGCCCCAAATCTATTGCGGAGTCGTCTATTCCCTCGACTATAGTCACCATTTTCCCATAGCGTCTCCGAACTACCGAGATGACTGCCTTCTGCTGCTCTTTGGCAATCTCCTGGCATATGCATACCTCTTGTGGAAGGCCACACGTATTGCATATCCCAGATATCTACTCTCCCCCCTTGTTTTCTTGATTAATTCTGGTAAGTATCCTGGCAATGCTCCTTCGAGTTTGCTTGTAGGATCCGGAGTTTGATGATGAGCCGCCGAGGGCTTGTTGTGCTCTCAGTTGCAAAAGCTCGTCTTTTAGATCGTCCAATGTCCTCAGAAGTTGGTCTGAGCTCATCGTTTCGATGTCTCGGGGGCTGACGTGCGACATTCACTCTTCCTCCTTGATGGGTTCTGACTCAATCTCTGCCATCCTTTCTAAAGCGGCATCAATAACTTCCTCTGTGTCTGCGACTGGTTCGGAGGATATGTCTGAAACTGGCTCTTCTTCTTCAGGTATGATGTATGCCACATCCTCTAGTGGAGGGAGCCCTACTTCGTGCCTATCCAGGATAGTTACTTCATGGGGTAGCTTAACGCCGGGCCTCATTATCCTCACTGAACATCCAACAGTTCCCAGCTTCTTTACCGCTACAGAGTAGCCGGTGTCCATGAACTGAAGAGCAGTTTCCCCACAGAACTTAATATGTCCTTGCTGGAACTTTTCTACTCTGTGTCTTGCACCTGTAATCTTACCACTCAACGTGACTAAGCATCCTCTTGCACCAGCGTCCATTATGCTCTGTGCAGTGCTATGGCCTGCTCTACGGAAAAACCAGCCTCTTTCAAGTGAGCTGGCCATCCTGCTTGCCATGACTTGGGCGTTTAGTCTTGGCTCGGTAATCTCCTCAACCTCAAGTTTTGGCTCTTGAAGCTTGAAATCATACTTGAGACGTGTTTCGAGTTCACGTATTACTTTGCCCTTTCTTCCTATTACTCGGCCTACCTGTTCTGCTTGAAGGGTGACCTTGGTGCCCTCTGGCGTCCTCTGGAAGTGTAGGCCTCCGAATCCTGCTCTTTCAGTCTCTTTGAGTAAGTATTCTCTGACTAGTTGCCTCTCGACGTTTCTATGAATGAAGGTCCTAACTGTATTTTGGGACATCAGAAATCATCTCCTTCGTCTTCGTCGCCAAAATACTCCAAAAATATCTCGAGGTTTACCTGATAGTGATTCTTGGGTGTGGCCCGACCTTGTGCTCTTGGCCTAAAGTGTCTAGCTATCTGCCCCCTGTGCGCAGCTAGGTGTGTAATTGTCATGTCCTCAGGATCGATAGTATCGAATCTCTGCCTAGCATTCTCCATGGCGCTATTAATCAGCTTGATGAATTCCTTTGAGGCCTTATTTGGGTACTTTCCTGGACCCATCTTGCCCTTTCTGTGTCCGGCCATGGTATTTCCTCCCCTTCCCCTTCTGGATCTTCTGACGTAAGGTATTGCCCTCTTCTTGTCTATAACGTCTTCAAGATAGGAAATTGCATTTGCCACATTCATTCCACGTAATGCCTTGGCTATGTGATAGCAGTGCTTGTGATGCATGTCTACATTGACTGCCCTAGCTGTAACAAGATTGGATCCCTCGAGTAGTTGGGTGTATCCGCTCTGCGAGTTACCTGTTCTCCTACTCATTTTTTCACCTACTTCAATGCTACATGGGTTGAGGACCTAGTGGCTCCAACACCTGGTCCGGTGTGGGTTACCGACTTCCTCGTTATTGCAAATTCTCCTAGGGAGTGCCCAATCATCTCAGGGACGACCTCGATATTTACGAATTCTCTTCCATTGTGTACCCCGATGTTCTTTCCAACCATTTCGGGTAGAATGTACAGGCCCCTGCAGTGAGTCTTGATGGTCTTATTGCCCTCACTAGTCCTTATCTTTTCCAGGAGCTTCTCGGATTCGGGATTTAGTCCCTCATACATCCTAACGATGGATCTTTTAGCTCTCGATGGCATTAATGAAGCTATACTGATTGCCTCAAAGTCATCTTCGGGGGGCATTAGTGGCATCTCTAGAAGCTGGTCTAGGGTGTAACCCCTCCAGAGGAATTCTTTCTTCCTCCTCTCGCTTATTTTTGATCTCCTCTTCCTCGCCTGTCTTCTGGCAAGTTTGGGAGACCTGAATGCCTTCTTAGACCGACGTGCCATATCACTCGACCTCCTGTTGCCTTACTCTTCCACGACCAGTTCTGCGTGGAGCGATATTTCCTACCTTCTTACCTGGGGGCGTGTTCCTGCTGACTGAGTTTGGGCCATGGACAGCTTGATGATTGCCACCACCATGAGGGTGATCTACAGGATTCATGGCCACACCCGATACAGTCGGGTATAGCTTTCCTCTGGCTTTGGCCCTGTAATGAGCGGCCCCTGCTTTCATCAGTGGTTTTTCAGTTCTACCGTGACCTCCCAGTACACCTATGGTTGCCCTGCAAGTTGCCAGCAGCTCCTTGATTCTGCCGCTAGGCAATCTAATTCTCACTTTGTTCCCAGTCCTACTCTCGACTATTGCTGAATTTCCACCTGATCTTGCGAATTTTCCACCGTCTCCGGGCCTTGACTCGACATTGGACACCGGTGTTCCTTCTGGGACACTACCAAGAATTGTAACATTGCCTGGCCTCAGCTCAACATTTTCTCCAAACGAAACTGGTTGCCCTACTGAAATTCCCTCTGGAGCGGCCATATGCCCCTCCGTGCCGTCTTCAAACTTGATTTTGGCTAGTGGAGCCGTGTGGGCAGGACTGTGGATTAGGCCAACTACCTCCCCAATCTTATCCTTCACCCTCGGGAGATTATTCGCAGCTGGGAATCTATGACTGGAGACCTTGTTTTTAGGACTCGAACCTCTGCGTTGTGAACGTGTTCTCTTACCCATATTATCACCTCATCAGAAAGCACCAAGCTTGAGTGCCGCCTCCTCTGCATCGTAACCTTCGGC
>CAXHFM010000074.1:0-6367 GCA_964016345.1 uncultured Candidatus Poseidoniales archaeon
ATACTCCCCTCTCCTATGCTAACTGAGTCAGGATTGTTACTGGATGGTTCGAATACCAAGCAAACAGTAACGCCACTAATGGAACATACTAATTTTGGCACTATTAAGTCGTCTGCATTTATCGAGATCTTATTACCAGAGTCAATCAGAATAACATCCCTAGAAAGTGAGAAGGGTCTCGCGGAGATTAGTGACTCAGGAGACAGGCAACTCTTGACTTACACTATGCCAACATGTCTCTCAGCAGTCACATGGTATGAGTGCAGTAGAAGTAATTCAGACATTGTCACATACTCAGTTGAGCTTTCATGGGTATTCATTATTGGCGAACTGGCTCCCTACATATTTTTCATCATCGCATCCCTTGGAATCTTGGTAAGTAGGAAGAGGAGAAAGAAAAGGGAGAAGAAGCAAGCTCAAATCATATCTTCAATTGAGGAGAAAAGTGTTGAGATGGAGAAAATTATGGATATTGAGTTTGGTAGGCTACCAGAAAAGACCACTCTAGTTAATGAGACTTTCTTCGATCAAACCGACTCTGAAGATTCATAGATTACACCACTACTAGTTATCGAAGTGATTTTGTATTTTCTTAGCCATGGAAATTCCGATTCCAGGAACTGCTCTGAGCTCGTCTATGCTGGCATGCTCTATCCCCTTCCTCCCTCCAAAGTGACGAAGTAGGGCCTGTATTTTCTTGGCACCAAGTCCTTCAACCTCTTCTAGGGGGTCACGGATTGATCCCTTCCTCCTCCTACGACTGTGAAACTGATTTACAAATCTGTGAGCCTCGTCCCTAGAATGAATTAGAACTCTCCCCCTTCGATCTAAGACGATTGGCTCCCTTCCCTGGATGTATAGCGTCTCTTCTCTCTTGGCCAAAGCGCCAACAATGAACTTGTCATCCATATTGCTTTCCCTTAGTGCAGTATTTATGGTTGAGAGATGAGTCTCCCCGCCGTCCAAAAGAAGAATATCTGGCCACTCATTCTGCCTCTTTATCCATCTTAATACCGACTCCCTCATCATGCTCAGGTCATCAGCTGAGTCCCCCTTTATCTTGTATGTCCTGTATTCCTTTTTCGAGGGCCGGCCATTCTTGAAAACAACAGAGGCACCAACTCTTTCGGATCCCATAAGTTGGGCCATGTCGAAACAAACAATATGGTTCAGAGAATCCATTCCTAGTAGTTTCGCGCCCTCATTTGCTGCACGTTGCTCAAGGTTTCCAGAACTACTCCTCTCTGATCGTGACACCAAAATCTCGGCGTTCTGGTCGGCCATCTTTCTTAGTTTGAATAAATCCCCTCTCCTAGGCACTCTGAAAATCAATGACCCTTCTCTCCTAAACCTCAGCCATTTCTCCATAGATTCCCCAATCGGAGAGGGCAGTAGCAAGACTTTCGGAGGTCTCCTATTAGCGTAATGCTCTACTAAAACAAGAGATACAGACTCAGAAATATCGCCCCTATGTATCAACGGATACTCTGTCTTTCCTTGGACCACCCCATCTTTGGCGTGCAGGATAATGACTACTGCTGAATCGCCTAGTGAGGAGAATCCTATGGCATCACAGTCTTGGTAGAATCTACTATGAATTATCTGCTGGGAAAGCGTACTATGAACCGATGCGATCATGTCCCTAATTCCTGCCGCCCTCTCGTAGTTCAAATCTCCAGAAGCCTTGTCCATATCCTTCTGAAGTGACTCGATCAGTACCCTAGCATTGCCATCAAGAACATCTGTCACAGCCTTAACTATGCCAGGATACCCTTCTGGATCGTAGCAGGGGCCCTTGCATAGGCCGATATGCATTGCCAAGCATCCATCACTGCCCCTGCAGTCTTTGTCCCTAATTCCAAACTCAACTCTGAGTAGCTGGATCACCCTCTTCGCGGCACCCGCGTCCGGAAATGGCCCCCATGATCTAGACCCATCGGGAGGATGACGGGTGTAGAGAACTCTAGGAAACTCTTCTGCAGTTAAAGATATGAAAGGGTATGACTTATCATCCTTTAATCTAGAATTATACTTTGGTTTATGCTCCCTAATGAGATTCCTCTCTAGGAATAACGCTTCTGAAGGACTCTTTGTAACTATGAAATCTATCTCATCAGCTTCCTCAATTAGCAAAGGAACCATCCTACGTCCATCACTCCCTGAGAAATATGAAGATACTCTTGTTCTGATTTCAGTGGCCTTGCCTACATACATTACTCTGCCATCTTTTCTCTTGAAAAGATAAACTCCGGGTTTACGCGGAAGATCTAGTGAGCCCCTCTCAACCGGCATTTACAGTGATGCGCCGTAGGTCAACGCCCATGAACCCGTGCCTTGCCTCAGGACCATGCTCTCGCACTCGAAGGGAAGGGTCCTCTCTCGGCTAGCTGAGTTTGGAGAGCATCTGGATACCGCTTGGGATGTTCCAAGAGAGCTATCTCTACCAGGATTGGCAGAGTCTCTAGGCCTAGTTCGTTCTGCCCTACATCTGCCTCTCTCAGAGTTGGAAAAAGATGGCCTGATTTCAACAAGAACAGCTCATGTTATTAGCGGTGGAACGAGGAAGAGAACTGTTGTCCATATTACAAAAAAGGGAAGAAAGCTAATCGAAAAGGAAAACCTGCCTTCTAAGCTATCTAACGATGGGATAATAGGGCCAGCTCCAGTTCCTTCAGAAGTACATGGGCGGTCATCGGAGATCGAAGAATTATCTAAGATAATATCAAATGGAGACTCGGTAATATTGAGTGGATTACCAGGAATAGGAAAAACAACACTGGCTAGGGCCGTAGTTTCTCACCTAGGGAGCCTTAGATGGAAAATAAGGTGGGCTAATTGCTCTGTAAATACTGATATCAGGGCCGTAGCAAAAATGTGGCTGTCGGGAAGATCTCTGGTGTCTCCAGATGCCATCGTTGAGTCTGCTTCGTCCAAGAAAACTCTTCTCGTGCTTGATGAGGTCCAAGAATTACACCCTAGGCACGCCGGTTCGATTAGCAATCTTATCTCTCAGGCCTCCTTGTCAATGTGCTCGGTATTGCTAGTGGTTAGGGCACCAAATCCGTTAGATTTAGATGGAGACTTTGTGGAACACCGTCTACAAGGCCTTGATGTAGAATCAGCAAGGCTTCTCTTCCCTGAGGATATCAATTATGAAACAGCGGCTGAAGTCTCAAATTCCCTAGGTGGGCACCCTCTTGCAATTAGACTCTGGTCTCCAGATGAAGGAGTTCCTGAAAAGTCCGAAGCGGTTATCAGGTATGTTGAGAAGACCGTGATAAAAAGACTGACTGATGAAGGAAAGAAAACTCTTGATGAACTATCTCTGGCTCCACAACCGATTAGTGTTGAAGAGATGGCTTCTGATGTCGGAATCCCTGAACTAGATGACTCAGCGATGCTGAAATGGTGCGATGCACTTACAGAGCTTCATCATCTGGTTAGGAATGTCAGACGGGCTTCTTGGGATGAGCAAACAACCTCAGGAATGCATAAGGAGGCCGCCAACAAATGGGCCTCATTAGAGGGTGACAGAGCTAGGAAGATTGAAGCCCACCATAGGTCCTTGTCGGGAGATGAGGAAGATATACGTTGGATTGAGTCCAACATTCATCAAATTTCACTATCCGATAGTGCGGTAGCGGCTGTAGTATTAGAGAACGCACTGGAATTAGAAGAGAGCCAGATACTGAGAAAGGAGGCCGCATCCATCGCACTTGACAGGGGAGAGAGGAATGAGGCAAATGTCCATATCCATAAAATTGAAGAAACCCTTTCGAGGAAGATATTACAGTCTCGATTGGCAAGATTAAACGGCAATCAATCCTTGTCAAATAGATTGGAGGAAGAAGCAATAAGACTTTCAGAACCAAGTCAACGTGCTAAAATGCAGATATCTTCTATCATCAGGAGATTTGATGATAGACTTCCAGGAAGGCTGGATAAATCTGAGTCCAATAAAATTCTACAGATTATCTCCGAAGTCAGATTTGGAGATATTCCCAACGATGAGAGGGAGTCAGCAATCTTATCTCTGGAGCTGGTGAAATATGGTATTGCCCTAAATAATTCGAATCTCGAAGAAGCATCTAAATCAAGAGCCGAAATCGAGTCTAGACTTTCTAGAGATGATATCTTCCTAGAAATACTTGATCTCAGGGCAAGGCTGTCCGCCAGAGTGAACGGCTCCGCCTCCGACAGCTCAATCTCATGGTCGAAAGATCTGATCTCTGATTTAGAGGACCCGATTACTAGGATTATGGCAATCCACTCTACCCTCGAGGCCGTAGGAAGAGAATTTCCAGCCTGGCTGATTGAGGCCCACAGAGAATGTTGCGGATACCCGCTCAGGGAGGACGTCCCTTCCTTCAGGAGAATATCTGCACAAAGATGGTATTGGAGGGGAGTACTGGAATCAGCAAATCAAATGTCGCATTGGAATGAGGCAATAAGTAGATTTAGATCCGCTGAGTGCACTAATGCCGCCAATCAATTAGTCACAAAATTAGCTAGAGGGAGCTAGCCATCTCCAACTGGACCATCCTCAGAAACGATGGTTCCAACAACTTCCTCGATTTCATCATCATAGTACTCTTCACTTTCGAAGAAACCCCTCTCACTCAACTGTATACCCGCAAATAGTAGTGTGATAAGGAGAATGATGACGATTAGTGATAGCCCTCCGATTAGAATTCCACTCATCGACCCCCCTCCGTCGGAGTTCTCAACCTTCTCCTCACCAGAAATATGGATTGCTGTAGCCAGGTTTGTAGATGAAGAGGCCCCTGATATCGCTCTCACTAAAATAACCTGAGTCCCCTCGATAGTATTGTTCGGGAGATATTGAAGCCTATCGACAAGAAGACTATGTGAGACCTGAAAGTCATTGTCTCCAGAATTAAATTCTGGTAAATCCATCCAATTGTCTCTCATATCCCAAGTTCTCCACTGAACCCTCTGGATGCCACCCTCCACATTGTAAGAAACAGATTCTCCCGGACCAATCCAAACCCTATTATCAAGTCCATAATCGCTGGCCAAAGTAACATTCAGAGTGAGACTGAGATCATAGTCGTAATTCGCAGCTTCATCGACTGCAGGTTGAGCATTGACATGCCCATGGCCGTATACATTATTCTGGCGATTTTTAGGAATAGCGTCTTCGGCACAGGGCTCATTTGCCAACATGTAATGGCATTCCCGATACGTGGAAGTCTCCTGCATAATATTTCGAATATCAAATGGACTTAGATCGGGATTAGCCTGATACATCAGAACAGCCACTCCTGCCGCTCCAGGAGTTGCCATACTAGTTCCTGAAAGCGCTACATAACCATCTCCGGTGTTTGCATCGGGAGCATTAACACTGCTTCCAACAAATGCTATGTTTGGTTTGACTCTGCCCTCCTCTGTTGGCCCCTGACTCGAGTAAATCGCAATCGAGGTATCCTTGTCCAGAGATCCTACAGTGATGACATCCTCCGCACTCCCCGGGGTCCCTATAGTCGCAGTTCCCCCACTATTTCCTGCAGCAATGAACAGAGTCACACCGGCCCTCATCATTTCATTAGCCATTCTGTTGACAGATTCTTCCTCCGATGAGGTCCACTCAATTGCTCCAGTCAGGGCACCGAGACTCATACTGGCCGCCCTGATATTGAATTCATGCCTCTTCTCGACTGTCCATTCCATTCCAGCCATGACTGCCGCGAACGACCCGCTACCTCCTCCGTCCAATACCTTTACTCCGACCAGATTTGCACGTGGCGCCACACCAACGTGCAGGTAGTTGGGAGCACCGGTTCCGGCGGTTATACCTGCACAGTGAGTGCCGTGGCCATTGTCATCATAGGGAAATATCTCTGTTCCATTTGTTGCCCCCGGATTGTTAATCGCATCATAGAATGCGACTATCTTAGGATCGTCTGTTGTGTTATCATCGTCTAAATCGTCTAGAGCCGTATGGTTGCCGTCAATTCCAGTGTCAATGATTGCCATGGTTACTCCCTCCCCAGTGTAGCCTGTGTCCTGCCAAACCAAATCGACTCCGTGAACTGGAACTACCTCTTCCATCTGTATTCCAAGAACCCCGTCCAGCTCAACGAAAACTACTCCCGGCAAATCTATAATTTCGTGGATTCTACTCAACTCCACGCTACCTGAGATTGAGTCAATTAGCCAGTATCTAAATTGAGTTTGAAACTCAACCGCCCTCTCTAGCATCGCTTGATCCTCTTCCGTGGGGGTGTGGTCAAAGTCGACAATCACTGAAATTTTACCATCCTCATCGAGATACTGGTGGTGATTATTTTCCGCTGCAATCCCTGTCTCTTATACACATCTCCGAGCCCACGAGACTTACGTGCAT
>CAXHFM010000075.1:0-6281 GCA_964016345.1 uncultured Candidatus Poseidoniales archaeon
GCCCCTATGCTCCTTGGCATAATTCGTGGGCGAGAAAACCCAATCCTGGCATGCTGGAAGCAGGCAGGCAGATTATCGATGCCGCTGAGTCACACAAATTGCTTTCTGAAGACGACATAAAATTCGGACATGAATGGAAAGACCGGCCCTCAGAGTCGACATCTGTAATGGTAGGTGACAGAAACGTGGACATGGAGGCCGCAAAATCGTTTGGCGTTATGGCATTCAAATGCGATCCAGACAAAGGATTGAAAGAAGTCATCTCTGAAATATTGGTGAGGGGAAATGAGTAAAGAACTCATAACGGTTAGAATCGGCCTAGATGATACCGATCACCCAGATTCAGGTTGTACTACCCATTGTTTCAACTCTCTCCTGAATGAACTATCCAAAGTCAATGGAGTAGACGTAAAGGATAGGATGCTTATACGACTTTGGCCTTATGCCACAAGGAGAACTAGGGGCAATGGCGCACTTTCATCCCTACTATCGTTGCCAAATGCCTCAAAAGAACAGTTCATACAAGCTTGCTCTGACTGGTTCGACAGACTTCTCCTAGACATTGCTGAGATTCCCCCAGATCAAAACTCACCATCCCCTGCTCTCTTGATTTCTTTTGGAAAGGTGCCTGAGAACTGGTATTGGGAAGCTGTCAGGGGAGAGGTCACACTTGAACGCAGGGAGGAAGAATTAAACTCATCCGGGATAATAATTTTTTCTCATCCGGATAGATGGGGGATAATTGGAGCCAGCTCAGCAATCTCCTGGGACCCCCCAAGAGACCATTCATGGGAGCTAATATCTTGGAGGAGACCACATCTAATAGGCACAAAAAGGAAAGTTTCCAAGAATTCAGTGATGCAGTTATCTGAATTATTCAAAGACACGTTCATGAATAGAGATCCCACTGTGGATAAGGGAATTATCGCACCAAGGACTCCCTGCCCGGTACTTTATGGAATTCGTGGCGCAACTAAAGAAGCTGTAGAATCGGCACATAGCTGGATGCAAGATTTTGGAATCAATGAGGAGTGTGACTCTTGGGCTTCTCACATGACAAATCAACTATCGGATGATCATCTTTTGGGACCATCATTTGGTACAGTAATATCCGTTCCGAGTGTCCTAAAAGGAGCACATGCCAGCCTGAGGGTGATCTCAGAAGGCATGGGTGAGACCTTAGTCGCATTCAGTGAAGGCGGGCCGGTGAACAGACTTCTTCGGGAACTCTCACCAGGGGATTTGGTTTCCTGGATGGGGCTGAGGGCTCCAGACGAGGCCATCCATCTTGAGAAGTTGAAGCTGGTATCGGCATCCCCTAGAATTACTTCCCGGCCTAGATGCTGTGGAAAGACCATGAGGAGCAAGGGAAAAAATCAGGATTTATCGTGTGATAAATGCAAGAAGAAAGCTCCTAAATATTGGCTTTCAGATGAACGGACTCCGGATATTCCAACTACATTCGATGGATGGACTCAGCCACCGCCTTCTCAGAGAAGGCACCTTTCCATGCCCCTTGAACTCGGCATCCCCTCTTAGGTGATTATTTATCTGACATTAATGTCAGCTAGGCGTGGATACTGAATCGGTGATCCAGTTTGTACTCGCTTTAACCGCAATTTTCCTGCTGTCTTTGCTAATCCGTAATTTCAAGTCGGGCATCAAAAACGAGAAACATCAATACTCAGGATCTGCCCGAAATCCAGAGGAACTTTACAATCCGTCGGAAGAGGCAATATCAGAAATGGAAGAACTAATCTCAAAGCTCAACTGACTAATTCCCGTAGTCCCCCAGAAGTCATCCTGGCAAGAACCTCTTCATCATCACCAGAAATAATTCTCACCCCGTCCTTTTTTGGGTGCTTAAGAAGTAGGAATGTCGCGTATACACTCTCTATCTGAGCACCTCCACGAGCCACCCAACCACTCTTAGACATTCCAGATGCATCTTCGTATGATGAAGAAGTAATGATTAGATTCGTTTTGCGTACGATTAATGATAGCTTCCTAGCCGCAGAGACGTCATCTTTCCTAGCTCTCCCGTGACTCTCACACCAGTCATCTACAATCACAACATCATCTCTTCCGAAGTCTTCAGACGCCCTTAGTATCAAGTCTAAACTTCCTGCAAAATCTGATGAGAAATTTAGAATTGATATACTCATCAGACTCTGGTCATCAATCTCGTGAAGAATCTCTCTAAATCTATGAGAATCAGGCATCTTTCTACACGCCCATATTACTCTCCCATCGCTCATTATTGTGTCCGAGACAATCCCTAGACAAAGCGTCGTTTTTCCTGCCCCTGGAGATGCTGAAATATGCACCGCCCTTCCTCGGAAGTCAATCACGAGTCACCGTATGTGGCATAGTCAAAGAGGATTACTGAAGCATTTTTCAGAGAAATATAATCAATCCCCCCCAACATCAGCTACACGGTAGTGCTATGAATGAGAGAATTCCGAGGCGCGAGGCGCCTGATTTCAGAGATTCCGAAGACGGACTTATATCCTCTATAGTCGAAGATGGATTTCTAAATGTGGCTCTTGACGATGCCAATCAGTATGGGCCCCATGCAATGATATTATTCCTTGGCGTCGCTTCCATTCTAACAGGCTCAATTTTGGGATTAGCTATGATTGATCCACTGCTCTCAATCGGTGGCTCCATCCTCCTAGTCGGAGGCCTATTGATTGCAAATTTTCGACTCTCTGGGGCATAGTTGACCAATCTTCGCTATCGAGTCCAAATCTACATGAATCCACGTGCAATTGAAACTGCATTATCGACGATTTCGCCGGAAACCCCCAGGTGACTTTCGGGGGAGAATAGATAATTCAATTCATCTTCATCGAAGACAGAGCTAATCTGCTCATTCTCAGAACATACAGCCTTCAAATGCCTTCCAGAGCTCAATGCCTCCATCGAGCAACTCCTGAGGACCTCATGAGCCTCGTCCCTGGGCATGTTGCTGTCTACGAGAGCTAACATTACCTTCTCAGCCATCACCAGGCCTTTCTGAGATTCAATGTTCTGCAACATCCTGTCTCTGTCGACCACCAGTCTTGACATCACCCTGTCACACTTCGCGATGATGTCATCAAGCAGAATCATTGAATGTGAAAGTGTGAATCTCTCAGAAGAGGAGTTTGCAAGGTCTCTTTCGTGCCAAAGAAGTGCATTCTCATAGGAAGGAATTATCATTGATCTAACGATTCTTGCCAGCCCACAGGCATTCTCAGCCGTAATTGGATTTCTTTTGTGAGCCATGGTGGAAGATCCAACTTGCTTTTCAACGTCAAACGCCTCTGCTACCTCTGCAATCTCACTCCTTTGAAGATTCCTTACCTCCTGAAGTATCTTCTCTACAGTTGTCGATACATTCGCCATCCATCCTACCCATTCGATATAGCGATCCCTTCCGACTACTTGCGTGGTGGCGACTGGAACTTCCAAACCTAACTCCCCCAAAATAAGACTCTGTAGCTCTAATGCATTCTCTCCCTGTGCGGCTCCAGTACCGACCGCTCCTAGGAACTTACCAGCAGTAATCCTCGATCTCATTGAGTTGAGCCTTTCCAAATGCCTCCTAAACTCATCCACCCAAACCGCTACCTTGATTCCGAAGGTTATCGGTACAGCGGCTTGTCCATGGGTTCTGCCGATCATGATCGTATCCCTCTCCCTCTCAGCCAAATCACACAATGTACCCATCAGGGATTTTAAGGAGTCTAATTGAAGACTTACACTGTCCTTTATCTGAAGGGCAACCGCAGAGTCAACTATGTCATTACTGGTAGCTCCTAGGTGTATGCACCAGCCCGCTTCCCCAGCTACTTCAGCCATTGCCTTGGTAAGTGCCATGATGTCATGTTTGGTCTCTGCCTCTATTTCCTCCACTCTGTCTGCAGTAACTATTCCCGGGTCTGAAATATCTGCTACGATATCATAGTGCTCAGCACTAACTCTCCCCATCTTGCAGTGGGCCCAAACAAGAGCTCTTTCCACCTCCAACTGTCTTGTGTGACGCCCTTCTCTCGACCAAATTACTTTGGCCTCTTCTCGTCCATATCTGTAGTCTAGAGGTGAAACCGACATTGTATCCTCAAACACGCGACCAGTACTTCCGGTTTGAGCCTAGCGATTAGAAGTCAGACGACCCGAGGAAATATTCCAAGACCCTCTGTCCCGTTCCCATGTCATTTCCCCCTCCAGTAAAATCTTCTTTTCCATATGAGGAGAGTCCAAAACCAAAGTCTCGTATTCCCCTCCCTCTCCATCGGGATTGAATCTGAATTTTGACGAGACGGTGATTAGCTCTTCTACATCTGAAACTTCTAATTTTCTCCCTATCCACTCACTGCCAAGGCCATCCGATGTTACTGAAGAAATTCTGACATCAAAACCAAGTCTTGGCAATGACCTAATGTGTTCGCTGGGACTATGGTGCCATAATGGTGAGAATGATTTAATCCCAATAATGGAGCACATCCTCTCAATCCTTGTTCTTTGATAGTCAGATCTAAGAGCGCCTGATACTAGAGCATCGATCTCTAGCAATCCCTCATGCAAAACTATGCCCGCGCTATCCCAATTATCAGGCCAGAATAATTCGAAATCTTCTGTGGGGTCACTTTTTCCTGACAATCCCCTTTGCAGATCTAGCATCTCCTTCTCCTGGATGCCATCTGTAACAATGGGGAGCCATGGGATATTGGAAGAGGCGGATTGGAGTCCCGCGACACAGACTCCTCCCGTTTGGAACATCATTGAATCATCCCCTGTGACACACACTGTAACCAATGCTCGAACATCCCAGCCCCTCATTAGGGCCCACCAAGTTGCATACGTCGAGTCCTTCCCTCCAGAGCATAACACGGCCACACGCATGTATCAACGAACCAACCATTCGGCTTGAATGCAACGAAGGAAGACGCTCTTCTCAACTAACCTTGATAAGAGGCCGTTGGTGCAAAGATACTGATTACGATGCAACCGAGCGGCCGCGGATACGACTCTTCAGTAGGAACTTTCTCACCAGACGGACGACTTCACCAAGTTGAGTACGCCCGAGAATCAGTTAAGAGAGGCTCCACAACCGTTGGTGTAAAATTCAGAGATGGCGTCATATTGATAGTAGCGAAGAGAATACCCAGCAAGCTCGTAATTCCTGAGTCAATAGAGAAAATGTACAAGATAGACGATCACATAGGAATCACTACATCTGGATTAGTCGCTGACGCAAGACAACTGGTCGATAGGGCTAGGGTGCAATGCCAAATTAACAAGATGACCTATGGTGACTCCATCGATGTAACGACGTTGGTCAAGAAAATGTGTGACTACAAGCAATCATTCACCCAATATGGCGGTGCTAGGCCTTTCGGAACTGCTTTACTGATTGCTGGAGTTGACTCAGACGGCCCGCACCTTTACGAAACTGATCCTTCCGGAGCTTACGGCTCATATCAGGCAGGAGCTATCGGAAGTGGGCGAAGCGAGGTCATATCTTACTTCGAGGAAAAGTGGAAGCCTGAGATGACAGAGAACGCGGCAATAAAAATAGGGCTAGAGGCACTCTCAAAGACCTTTGAAGATGGGCTGTCTGAGGAAGAAGTAGAAATCTGTGTCATAAACTCTGAAGGTTACAGAGAGCTAACTGCTAAAGATCTGGAGAAGCATATTTCCAAGCTCTGAAAGGATAACTCCACTATGTCCTTATGCTTGTAGCATCTACGACTTACATGGTTAGTCTTGATGATGCGGTTATTGCCAGACTAGAAAAGGGCGGTTCTAGATATGAGATTTTAGTGGACCCAGACCTTGTCGATGCATGGAAAGAGGACAACTCTTCTGTTAATTTGGATGAACTTCTCGCTGTCAGTGAGGTCTGGACAGACTCCAGAAATGGCGAGAGGCCAACATCAGATGCACTGGAAAGCGTGTTTGGAAGCAACGATCTTCAACAATGCGTCAACATTATTCTTAAACAAGGATCCATTCAACTGACTACTGCTCAGAGAAAGAAAATGGTCGAAGAGAAGAAGCTCCAGATAATTAATGAAATTTCAACCACTGCTACTGATCCTAAGACTAGGATGCCACATCCTAGAACTAGAATCGAAAATGCTCTTGAGGAGGCTCGTTTTTCTGTCGACCCATTCAAGTCTGTCGAGGTCCAAGTTTCAGATGCCGTAAAGGTACTGAAACCACTAATTCCTCTACAATTCATTACAATACCTGTCTCTTATACACATCTCCGAGCCCACGAGACTTACGTG
>CAXHFM010000076.1:0-6199 GCA_964016345.1 uncultured Candidatus Poseidoniales archaeon
TCGTCGGCAGCGTCAGATGTGTATAAGAGACAGAGATAAGATTTCCATTGTAATCGATAATTGCCGCGGCGTGGGAACCCCCCGTTCTAGCAAAGAGCTCTTGGTTTGTTCTTAGTAGATTTACAGACTTATGTATTGAAGAGGACATGATCTTCTTGTCATTAGGTAGAGAGGGTCCTTCTAGCTTAATAAGAGATGAAATAGAGTCCCGCCCGCACAATCCACAAGCGGAAGAAACTGATGTCTTTCGAATATGCTCAGTCGAGTCAAAGGTACATTCATCAGCGATGTTTACAACATAATCATCATTACTAAATTTTATATCAACTATATCCTTAGTGTCCCTAATAACTCCCTCGCAATAAAGAAAACCATACACCAGTTCTACATCATTACCAGGTGTTCTCATTAGAATTCCCAGTGAGTGTTCTTCGCCTAAATGTATCACTTTGATGGTCATGGCACGTTCTACAGCAAGCTCGTCTGTCACATGGGAAAGAGCCTCATTAGAAAACTTCTGAATATCGACTTCAATTATTTTACCCATGCACTTCGTGGCCCATTCAAGTATTCATAGATGACGATGGTTGTCGCAACTGTTCAAATACGGCGAGTGTTAGCGTGGTGCATGAGCATACTAGGAGGTGAAGGCTTCTCGTTGCCCGTCGTTTCAAATATCGATGTCGTAAACGTAAGTATTGATCTAACTGAAACAGCCAAAGCCGCACTTTCTGCATCAATGGCCGGTGAAGAGGATTCACACGTTTTACTAATTAGTGCACAATCTGGTGGATGTTCTGGGTACATGTACGATATGGCAATTGTGGAGGAGCCAGATAACTCAGGATTTCAAATAATTCAATTCGATGGCATCAGGATATTCATCCATGACAAAGATAGTACTATGCTGAATGGAATCCGCGTTGATTACAAGGACTCTCTGATGGGAGGAGGATTCCAAATAGAAAATCCTAATGCTAGCAAATCGTGTGGTTGTGGCCAATCCTTCAGTTGATATAATGAGTACTAACACAGGAAATTGTGCCCAGATCTATCCAATGAGATCTAGTATATCAGTTATGGAAGGTTTAGAAAGTGTAAACCATTTGAATAATATCCTATCAACTGATATATTATCATTAGATAAAGGAATGAGAATGGATGCATTAATTTGTGATTCTAACGGCAGAGTGGCAGATATAGTGAATTGTTATCATATGGGGCATAGTGTATTGATTATTGGTATTGAGTCCAATGCAGATAGTACTAGGGAATTACTCACTAAAGGAGTACGCTGGGACCAAAAACTCTCATTATTGGATGGAAATGGAGTATTGGACCATCTCAGAATAATAGGAGAAGACCCAATTTCTATTGTAACGAGTCTTTACCCAGAATTATCTGAATTATCTGAAAATACATATTTAGAGTTTGAAAATGTAGTGTTCTCAAAAGGTATGCTTAACGAGAATGAAATGATAGATGTAATAGTAAGGAGGGATAATTCCGGTTTCTACGAGAGGATAGAAAGATCAGATTACAGAATTTCTAATTTCGAGGAAGCGGAATATGCCAGAATAACGGTCGGGTATCCAGGTTCTAACGAGGCCAATACAAAATATCTGCCACATGATATAGGATTGGTAAATCTGGTTTCCCTCAATAAAGGGTGCTACCCGGGACAGGAAATACACGCGAGACTGGATAGTAGAGGTAAACCGAAGAAGAGGATGGTAGTATTGACGACAAGCGATGCCCTAAGGAACGGTAAGCATTCATTATCGGATGGCACCAGTGTTAGTGTAACTTCAAGAGCAGTTAGAGGCGATTTACATTTGTCAATGGGGATAGGTTCTGTAGACGTGTCAACAGATGCAACGCTAGTGGATTATAATGGCAATTCCAGATTGACTTTGCCTTGATTCTAGTTACCGAAGAAGTCGGCTTCTACAGATGTGATCTCCTCATTGTTATCTATCCATTCACGCATTGTCATTAGTGGTGAGATTCTTAGCGTACCTAGATGTCTAGTAAATAAATATACCATGGGATCATGTTTTTCTACAATTTGCATTTGGAAAAGAGACTTTATCCTATCACTCCGAGAGTCAAAGAAGGCGAATTCAACAGCTACCCCAATTATTGTAGCAGTGTACAGAACCAATAATACCGATATTGAGAAGACAACAGGGTCTCCAAGCAAGTCTCCAGACCTTAATTGACTTCCGTATACTAATTGTCTAGATAAAAGGAAGATTAAGCCAATACCAACAGAAGGGCCCAAAGCATCGTCAACTAGAGAATGCATTGGTATCAGCCTTCTTTTTGTTGGATCCGCAAAAACTAGTGATGTCATTGTTGCAGCCCTTATAACAGAAATTACAGATACTAAAAAGATGTAGAAAACGGCACTCAAAATCATAACTTGCCTCGGCTCTAGGGGGAGATATAGAACAATTAGAAATGCGAATATCCCCAAGAAAACGGTAATCGGCATTCTATGTGTTGAGTCAAGTACCCTATCGAGAGTTCCTGTACCATCATCAAGTCTGGGTATTCCAATAATCTCCCATCTAGTGAATCTCCTGATTATATTAGCAACATAAGAAAGTAGGCCCTTGTCTATCAGAACCCATTCTATTGGTCTGAACATTGGTAAGAGGATAATCGTGACGAAGAAGGCGAATATCCCGAGGAGAGGAGAGAATATCAAGGCAGGTAGAAGAAGAAAGTGCTGAGGTCCTAACGGCCTCAATAAATCTGATTCAATTCTAGATTGCCTTTCTTTGTTGATGAGGAGCCGCCTTGCCTCTGAATCTAATTCAGTTCTATATCTCTTTATTGGTATTCCCGAATCTAGTACCCTACGGACCTTCTCTCTGTAATGCTCATGCTCGGGTTCCATCCCAACCCACCACTTCCATCCGAATCTAAGAGGAAGCGTAAGGAGAACAGGGAGAAGTAGAATGAGAAGACCCGTTGTTAGACCTTGGACCGGTTCAGCCACGGCTCTTGGCAATAATGTCTCCCTTAGAAGAAACCGGTTCTCTCCCAGATAAAACGAGGTTTTCGGGTCATTATCAATTAGCCGAGTTAAACAAATCGGCTACAGTCGACCAATCAACAACATTCCACCAAGAATTGATGTAATCACCTCTTCCTGGGCCGAACTTTTTGTAATACGCGTGTTCCCAGACATCTAGGCCCAGTATTGGATAGCCATCGCAGCCTCCTTCCATTAGTGGATTATCTTGATTCGGGGTCGAGCAAATGCACAGCTTTCCATCATCTTTCACGCAAAGCCACGCCCAGCCACTACCGAATCTGGATGTAGCTGCATTTGCAAATTTATTTTGGAACAACTCAAAAGAGCCAAACTCATTATCGATAGCTGAGGCTAGATCGCCTTCTGGTTGACCTCCTCCGTCAGGGCTCATAACTGTCCAGAAAAGTCTGTGATTCCAGAACCCTCCTCCGTTATTCCTAATAGACGGGGTGTCACTATGCTTTGCGAGTAGTTCCTCTATGGACAAACCCTCCATTTCAGTGTCCTTAATAGCAGCATTAAGCTTAGAGGTATATCCTGCATGGTGTTTACTATGGTGTATTTCCATAGTAAGAGAATCAATGTGCGGCTCTAATGCATCGTAGGCGTAAGTTAATTCAGGTAGCTGAAATGTCATGTTATCATATAACCGAAAGGGCGCTATGATATCAATACTACTTCTGGCAAACTTCATTGTAGCTATCGGACTCGGGCAACTATGAGGATAGCTGTTACCGATGGCATAGATGAAAATGCTAAGAAAAACCTAGAACATTTGGGCCACTTTGTTTCAGAGGAGCACTACAGTAATGAGGATTTAATTAGCGGTTGCATCAGTGAATTTGATATTGTCGTTATTAGAAGTGCGACTAAGTTAACAGCAGATGTCATAATGGCAAATACTTCGGATAACAGCAATCTTTCCATGATAATTAGAGCTGGTGTGGGTGTTGATAACATCGATTTATCATCAGCTTCCGAGAATTCAATACTAGTTTGTAATACCCCAAGCGCATCAACTAATGCTGTTGTTGAACTGACCATGGGTCATTTGATCTCCAGCTGCAGGAAGATTACTACTGGACATAAAAAAATGGGTGATGGCGTTTGGGCAAAAAAAGAGTTACGCGGTTCAGAATTACGTGGCAAGAATCTAGGCCTTTTGGGATACGGAAGAATAGCTAGGGGAGTGGCTGAAATTGCTAAATCCTTCGGAATGAAAATTCATGCATATGACCCATATATTATGTCGGACAAACATGACTGCGTCTTTCATGATTCGGTAGAATCATTATTTAGTTCATGTACCCATATATCCATTCATTGTTTCCTATCTGATGAGACAAGGCATTTAGTAGACTATAACATGATATCTTTGATGCCACAAAAGGGAGATGATGGGATTCTATGTGGAAATCACATAGTTAATTGTGCCCGTGGGGGAATCATCGATGAGAATGGGTTATTCCGTGCACTGAGTAATGGTAAATTGATCTCTGCTTCTTTGGATGTTTTTGAGGTAGAGCCTGCGATAAAATCCAATCTACTCAATTTGGATGGATTCCAAGCTACTCCACACATAGGGGCTTCTACTATGGAGGCACAGAGTCGAATAGGGAATGAGATAGTTGCGATTGTTCAATCCCATAGTAGAGGCGAGACTCCTGAGTCCTGCTTGAATTAATTATCGTACAGGTATTAGACTATACTATGCATTGTTGTGAGTGACGATTGTAAATCGGATAAACTTGCGGGTACATCAATCTTAGAAATTTCGGATTTCAATGATAAGCCTTGATCTTTCTTTAGCTTCCAAATTCTAGAGTTGAAATCTATCAGGTCGTCCGTGATAGAAAGATACCTTGTAACATCGACGTTCCCTGATACTACTAAATTGGGAAATGCTCTGATATCAACAGCGCTTTGGCCGTAGAGAGTGGTGGAAAGGTAATCTGTAAAAAATGGGCATACAGGTGAGAAGGCTGTCAATGTATCTCTTACTATTCTGTGCAATGTCCAGGTAGCCGATATATCGCCATCATACAATCTGGATTTTGACATTTCAAGCCAATGTCCTGGAAATATGCCGGTTGAGAAGGTCTTGATGGATTGCGTGGCGCTGTAGATATCCATTTTTTCCCATGAATTTCTGACTCTTTGCATCATGACATCGAATTCCGATAATATCCAAAAATCTTCGAATGCCAAATCATCAGGCGATGTTTCAAGATTTTTTGGAACTTCAAACTGGCTAGCCAATCTCGCTATATTGAACATTTTTGTTAACACACCATAATATTTGGATTCTATCTCCTCCGGATTTATGTGGAAATCGTCTCCAACCTGAGCGTCACATGCCTTCCAGAGTCTGAAACACTCGCTACCTATTTTGTTGGCCTTGAGTGATATCTGCTTACCTTCAGGGCCTTTGATCTTCCATGATCCAGTACGACCACCCGCTCCACATTCCAACACAGAATCTGCATCAATCCCATTTCCCAGAGATTTTGACATCTTTCTTCCCCATGGATCCATTCCAAGTCCGTCTATCCAGATATTCTCAAAGGCCGGCTTGTCAAATAATAATGCACTCTTTAGCATAGTGTAATATAGCCATGTTCTTACAATTTCTTTGCCCTGTGGCCTCAAAGATGTTGGGAATGCCCTTTCAAACATGTCCGGGTTACTGATGTAACCACTAACATACAAGTTAGAATTAGAAGAGTCCATCCATGTATCAAAAACTTTAGTCTCCCCCGAAAGGGCGCCTAGTGATCCAGCGATTTCGTCATACAGGCCGACAAAATCCCTAGTTATTCTGTCCAGAACCTCGGAACCATTCGGAGGAGTATCCCTCCATGGCTGGACATAGGTACCTTGTGGAGGAACAACAACCTTAGAGGCATCTTCTGAATACCATATTGGGACCTCAGTATGGTACCACCTCCTTCTGCTAATTGGCCAATCAATAGAAATACCCTCCATCCAATCGAAAAGAAATTGCTTATTTCTTTCAGGAACGAAATTACACTGACCTGTTATTTCTGATAGCCTATCAATGACATGCGTCTGCCTGACATACCATTCTTTCAGTAGAATGATTTCCACGGGATTGCCTCCTGTCTCTTATACACATCTCCGAGCCCACGAGAC
>CAXHFM010000077.1:0-6031 GCA_964016345.1 uncultured Candidatus Poseidoniales archaeon
CCACTAATTCCGACGCTATGCTTTTGGCTAGTTTGATAAGCTGTTTTCCTTCTGTTGTCCTAGCTAATTTCCGTCTTTTCAAAGACACAGAATAGTCATTCCATAGGTCATAGCCCAGTAAAAACATGAAATTTGATAACTGGAACCCAACGAAAGCGAGGGAAGAACCAATAACGAGTGTGAAAATACTGATTTCCGTTGACGTTAGAACGAGAATGTAGATGGTCGTGAATATCGACAAAATAGGCCAGATTGTCATAAATGAGAGAAAAATCCCTAGGAAGTGGTGCGTTGTTCTAGCGTCTATCCCCTCATCGCTATTATTCCCCAGATACCAAGCAAGGGTAGCTTGAAGCCCTGTTGAAATGAATGATAGTGGTGTCGCCAATAGCATCATAGCCATTCCCAAGACTCCCTTCAGTAGCTCAGATTTTTGTTTGATGTCCATACTATTTGAGAAGGCCCTTCCATCTAATTGTCTGGAATGAAGGATAGAGCCTGCTATCTTTGCATCGTTCAGGATTTCACTACCCTCAGTTATGGATGGATGATTGCGGAATTTCCTTGAATGGATAACCTCTTCTGAATATGAATTCAGTGGATGCTTCAAATTTCTGGAATCTATGTGTGCTAGAATATGCCAAGCTCTGTAAGTTTCCCAATCCTTAGCTTGGGGAGAGACTTTCGATAGGCTGTCCTCTAATTTCTTGGTCAGGCCTCTTACCAACGTCTCTGGTGGCTCTACCCATGTACCCCCCAAGAGATTGTCCGAATGCTCTGTAGATTCGAGGAATGGGATGTCAATAGGTTCGGGATACTCAACAAATAAATCTGTCCTGAACCAGTGATGACATCTAAAATGGAGGCCTACAGGCTGGATCTTTGGTTGTACGAACCCCCTAGAACGTGCAATTTCTGATGCATTTATTGCAAATCTCATCGGACCTGTGCGTAGCTTATGTAGTCTAGAGTCTTGGTGAGATTTGCCCTCGGGCATCACGACTGCTGCGTAACCTCCGGATATGCAATGAGCCAAAGTCAACAATGACCTGTGATTTATCATTTCTGCAAATTCGGGGTCTGAAACTCCTTTATCTCTCTCAACCTTTCTTATGATGGGTTGATTTCCTAATCTTCTGGTAAACCAGCCAATCAGAGGCATGGTAGCCAAATCGTGCCTTCCCATGGTAATCGTCCGTTTGGTCTGGGAGGTGATTATGACCAAAGGATCAATCAATCCATTGATATGCATCGATGCGTATACCCTCCCCCCTTCATCATTCACCGGTTCCTGCTCTTCGATCGATTTGAGTACATAGTGCTTTGACAATGATGCAGCGGATCTCATGAGTGGCCAAGCCAAATCGCTCCCTGGGTGGTTCCCTGAATGGTCCCAAGGCACCTTTCTGAGTTTCTTCGGATTGATTTTTAGTGCCCCTTTGGATAGAATAGGGTCAATATCTGGAACCTCAGAGGAGTCTGGCACGCTATCTCGGGAGGGGGTACCAGTTGAGAAAGCACCGATTCTATAAAATCCCGGCAGATATTTTTTTGGCCAGCTCTGATGCATCTTTTTTGTCTATTTCCATCGTTTTCCAAGCGAAGCTATGGGTTGACTCGGGATATTTGGGGATTATGTGGAAATGCACATGGAAAACGGTTTGTCCGGCTTCGGAGCCATTGTTTTGCACTATGTTGTAACTGCTTGCTCCTGTTACTTCAACTATTGACCTACAAATGATGGGGAGGGCTCTGCCTAGCTCAGAAGAAGACTCAGGAGATAGATCATGCAGGAATTGGGCTGGTTCCTTAGGGATAACTAGAACATGTCCACGAGTCACAGGATTTATGTCTAGAAAAGAGTATACATGATCGTTTTCGAATATCTTAAAGCAAGGAATCTCTCCCTCAATTATTCTGGTGAAGATAGATTTTTTACTGGTCATTCTTCTTCCTCGATAGAAGTTATCACCCTTGCAAGGGAAAGTAATCCATCGACATGAAGAGCTGTGACAAGCTCTGTATTCATTCGTCTCGATGGATCTGTTACTCTCATCCCAAGACTCGATATTTCGTTGATGCTGGCCTGCGCAACTGCCATTGATGATTGGTCTCCGCTTCCATCAACTATCCTCATTGCAGAAGAGAGGGCCTTTACGACGTGCCCTACTGGGCTTCCTTCGGCGGAGAACATCTGGTCGATCTTATTCTGAGATGAGGATAATGCTTGCTGAATCGATTCATGTCCTCCGAATTGGGAGTTCTTTGACCATTCTGCAGCATGCTTCCCTGCGACCATACCTGTGACTACTTCCTCCATAATCAGGTTCCCGGGCAGAGGGGCAGTTCCGTGCATTCCGGTGTATGCGGAACGTCCGGCGGCATATAGGCCCGTGTACCACATTTTACCGGAGTCAAATATCGCTCTACAATGACCATCGACTGGTATTCCGCCCGTGGTCGAGACTATCATAGGCGAGAGGGGCAGAACATCATTCCTGGCATCAAGTCCTGACCTATCGTGTACCTTTGAAAGGGTGTTCTCAAACCACCCTTCTGCTGATTTCTCCATAGAGCGCATATCGAGAACGCACGGTTCTCCTCCGATTACCTCGGTTGGGCTGGCATCTTCTCCAGATTCTTTCCTTATTCTTCCTCCGGAGCCAAGAATATCCATAGGTAGAACCATCCCCATGCCTGCTAGGGTAAGGGCATGCATTGGGACTTGTGCCATTCCTTTGAGTCCTATTCCTGCCGCATTGGAAATTGCTAGTCCGTTTCCGGAGCCAAGGGAAGGCCTGTTCCATAATCCCTGATAACCCTGTGATGCCACTATGATTGTCTTGGCTTGAACTGGAACTAACTCTCCTGACTCTACATCTAATGCAACAATTCCTCTGGCTTGATCATTGTCCATGACTAGGGCCACAGCAAGTAGGTCGGACTTTCTGTTGATCCCTCTCTTCATTGTCTGCTCCTCTAGAATTCTGGTCACTTCTCTGATAGTACTATCACCGCATCCGGCTACTCTCGGGAACGAATGGCCCGAAATGTCTGCCATGTGAGGAAGGCCATCTTTTGACCTCCTTAGAACCAGCCCCCATCTCTCCAGCTCTGATAGCGCCTCTACAGCTGAGCCACAGATACGTGTCACTGCTTCTTTGTCGGTGTAATCGCCACCTGCTGAAATGGTATCTTCAATGTGAGCGGAGGGGGACGTTTCATTCAATGAGGCAGAGAAACCGGAGATAGGTGGGAAGCCAGACGCGACACCTACGGAAGACCCGCTTACCAAAAGAGGTCTTGCTCCCGCGTCTGATGCTGCGATAGCGGCTCTCAAGGCGGCTGGACCTTCTCCGAGTACCAAGACGTCCCAGGACTCCATCACTATCGATGCTTGCCAACAGGGGAGGTATGATGAACATGACGCTCCCAACTTATGGGCTAAATCTGCCGTTCACTGAGCGGGATTGCTATTCTCCTTACTGCTTCAGACGCCTCAGTCATTCTAACCGCGGCGCTTTCGGGATTTACCCCAGTTGTAAGAGATGTCTGAACTACCATAGAGGAAAGTGTCTCTCCTGACTCCCCCTTCAAAGTAACCTGTACTGGGTGAGGGCCTGATTCTGAGTCTGGCCAAGCTATTCCTATCCACAGGACTACAGCCCTTTCCAACATTGTAACCAATTTGCTTATTTTGTCTACCTTATCATCTGAGCGCGCACTGGGATGAGGTGTCGTGGGCGCGCTTAACCTAAGACTCTGGTAAGCCGGCTCTCCCTTTGCTACGATTATATCTAGCTCAACTGTTTTAGGTTGGCCAGTGTGATTGTGAAGCATGACAAATAACTCACCTTGGCCTTCGGAGCATCTGGGTGGCAAGTCCAGGTCTAGTCTCCATTTTTCGAAATCCTCGCCCTGTGGCCCGGCTACTGAGTCGTGTAGTCTATCTAAGAGCCTGAACAGCCCGGGCTCCCAAGCTCGCGTATGAGCTAGGAGCTTGCTTAGAGAGGAGGCGTTGAATTTGTTAGAGCTGTCAAAGAGAGAGTCGGTAGCTGCAATTTTGAAAACTGTCTTTACTTCTGAGATGAGTCTGTTTCTATCTATTATTCCTCTCTGTTCCCAATGGATGGACTGGAGAACGTGCTCTATTGCCGTTCGGGGAGTCTGGCCCGTCCTGACGCTAAACTCCAGAGAGTCCATCCATTCATCCCACAAATCACTGGTCTCTGGATCTAAATGGGCCTTTAGTGAGTCGGTAAGGACTGATTTCAAAATACTATCATGCAGAGTCGGTGCATGAAGGGAGAGCAGTGTGAAATCATTAGATCTCATGGGCATACTTCCCTCTAGTCTTAGGGAATTCAGAATGCACACTGTACCAAAGAAGGCCCCAGAGGCCATTAGGGAAGGTGCGAGAACAGTACCGGGGTTTAGTCTGAGGACTACATACAGCGATGCCGCTCCAAGTATAGATGATATCAGCCTGAGTCTTTCTCGGATCACTCTGTCCCTCAATGTGCTTATAATCCTCTCAGAACCAGGATAGGATCCTTTTGATTTATGTCCTTCTACAGTGAGTGAAAGCCTATCTCTGGCGACCATGGAAGAAAACCAAGATGCCATATTAGTAGGGACATAGAGTATAGAAATCACTGTGAAAAGAGCGATACTAACTTCGATTGAAGAATGCTCCCATCCAACAAGAAGAACTGCGCAGGATACGGTTGCTATTGCGGGCAATGTCAACCTGATTTCTGACGTAGTGCGAATAGAGGATAGCCATGTCCAAAATCTTCTTCCTGCATCTCTTCTTGCTATCATCCTTGATAGGGCTCGCTCATTCTTTGCACCGAACCCACTCTCCTCTCCATATGGAGTAGGCAAGGGAGAAAGAGGATCTTCCATGTGTGAGCGTGTAGCCCATGGTGCTTCATAGCATCGGACAATAGAGGCCCAAAGGGTCGTTTTTCTTCGCTAGACTTCTTGAGGGGTAGGCTTTGCGGGAGACGGGCGTGTAGCATAGCCTGGATAATGCACTGGCCTCCTAAGCCAGGGACCGCGGGTTCGAATCCTGCCGCGCCCGCCATCTGAGCGCATGTGTTGCATCAGGAGAATGCAAGTCCGTGCAACTCTCCTGCCTCAGCCGTTCGGTGCAAGAATCTCTCCAGAGGAACACGAGCATGTATAGATTTCTTCAGACTTATGTCACATTCTGCGAGAGCTTCCAGAAGGTTATCTCTGAGCGGGTCAGCGATGGAAAGCCTCCTGCCCACCAAGACCCCGTGTAACTGTTGAACAACATCATCGGCATCTAGTCCGTGCTCATTCATTAGACGGTCTATCTCCGCTAGTGCGCCAACTAGTGTTCTTTTCCTTCTTCCTGCCTTGTTTTCCCATTTCCACTCAACAACTCTGCCTCTAAGTGCTAGCTCGACAAGGTATCTACCAGCCTGAAGGGTTGTCGCCTGAACCAACTTATGGACAGCCGATCTATCTGCTGCCAGCCCCCTAGAGTCGAGCATTTCTAACGTGAATATGGCCTTTCTCAGGTTCCCATCGCAGATGTAGGCGATGTCTTCAATGACTTCGCGTGTAACGTTGGAATTGGATTTTTTTGAAAGAAAAGATAGTGTAAGTACAATTTGTTCTCTGTCTGTAGCTGGAATCCTAATCATTCTGCTTCTAGATCTGAGAGCATCAATAATCCGGGAGGGAGCCCTTGCCACTAGAATGAACCTGGAGGCATTCCCGACCTTCTCCATCATCCTACGAAGGTAGGCCTGCCTGATTGAGCCAAGATGGTCTGCATCTTCCAGAACAATTAGCCTGCTTACTGGGATTGTGCCTGTTCCAGATTTGGTCTCAAAACCCGCTGGTGCCTTGTCTCCATCGGAGGGAGTAGCCATCCCTCTGTCAAATGCGTCGAGGCTTGTCCTACCGGCCAAAGTATCAGTTGAGCCACCTGGTCTTAGGAAGTTCTCGAACTGTCTCTTATACACATCTGACGCTGCCGACGAACATAGGCGTG
>CAXHFM010000078.1:0-5887 GCA_964016345.1 uncultured Candidatus Poseidoniales archaeon
CACGCCTATGTTCGTCGGCAGCGTCAGATGTGTATAAGAGACAGCCCTAGAATCAGTTTCTAATGAACTTAGAAGCAGAGCAAATGATGTTTTTACTGATCTGGTCGTGGATCTTCCAGAAATCATCATCTCCGATAATGGACACGAGTTTTCATCTCCTCTAAGTGATGGCAAAGTTTACTCATTCCCCTTCTGTGGGAATGACTCCGATGCAGAGGTCCTCGAGAAGCTCTCCGGGCTAACAATGCTAGGCGAATGTGTTGAAAAATACTCAGAGCCGAGGAATTGCGTAATAAGTGGAAAATCGACAACCAACAAGCATCACATGGCTAGAATGTACTAGGTCCTTTTTCTGGCAGAAATTAACAACATGCCTACGAACATCATTATCAGGGCCCCGTCTATTATTCCCCCTGTACCTGCCTCTCCCCAAGCTTCTTCGCCTTCCAAGTTTGAGTATTCCGCCCATATTAATCTAGTATTATCATCACAGTAGGTGCCCTCTTCCACAGATTCGGTTAGCAAGGTAATGACCTGCTCTCCTGAGCCATTAGACCACGCTATGGGAATGCCGTCCTCATACAGTATGGAAAGATATGAGTATGGCGGATCTTCTATTATCCAATTGAAGGATGTGATTCTTGCGGATTCTGAAAGGTTCCAGGAACTATTAGCATACTCTACCACGTCACTAGATCCATTCTGAGATACACTCCACTCCAGAACATATTCTGAATAGTTGTTCAGTCCATACATACTCCAGACGATATACAATGTCCCATTCTCGTCAAGTTGAGAGGATGTACCCATGCTTAGCTCTTGTACAGGGTCCTCCTCTGAACATAATGTAATCACTGAACCTAATCCATAAGACACATTGTAGGTAGAAATTATCAAGCATAAGAACATGATAAGGGGGATAACTTTCCTTCTTTTCTTAATACTAACTTTTTTGATATTTGCTGAATCCAGTGACCTTTCTGAAATTGGTATTTCTACTCCACCATTGCCATTTAATTTAACGACTCCAAGCTCTGGTGGCTTTACTGGGGGCTCTACTCCCATGTTCTCTAAAGCGTCCCTTCCATAGATCCTTTCCGCCATGTAGTATAGATCTTGGTCACCACTGATTTCAGAAGGTTGTATCGAACCATCTAGGACTCCCTTGATCTTCTCAGAGGCATCCATGGTGAGCGGTCTCATAGATACTTCATGAATGAAACCCCATCAATGATGAATTTAATTATGATTCAGGACATTAACGATTCACACGAGATAGCAATATCTCCGTATGTTATTCCCATAGCTTCCATTAGCTCCTGTGGAGTGCCACTCTCGCCAAACCTATCTGAAACTCCCACCATCCTCAGGGGGGTTCCCCCTTTGAATGAGACATGCTCAGCAACAGCACTTCCCAATCCTCCAATGACCGAATGATCTTCCGCTGTTACCAGTCCTTTGCACTTGCCCGCCAGCTCGTCAATCAACTCTGTATCTAGTGGTTTGAGTGTGTGCATATCTACTACCGTCGCCTCAATACCCTTGGAGGATAAGTATTCTGCGGCCTTCATTGATTCAGATACCATCACTCCACATGAAATAATTGCCACGTCGCCCCCCTCTCTTAGAACTGAGCCTTTTCCAATTCTCAAGCGCTTAGATGTTTCTTGATCGTACATTCGGGGAGTTTTGTTTCTCGCAGTTCTCGTGTAAGATGGATTATTATGATTAAGAAGCTGCACTGTCAGTTCTTCAGTCGATAGATCATCGCAAGGATGCATTACGGTCATTCCTGGTATTGTCCTGTAAAGAGCCAAATCTTCTATTGATTGTGCGCTACTTCCATCTGTGCCAGTGTGAACGCCTCCATGACTTCCACACAAGTGTACCACTAATCCTGGTCTTGCTACTCCGTTTCTCACTTGCTCGAAACCCCTCTCCGTAAAAATTGCGAATGTGCTCGCAAATGGAATTTTTCCAGATGACGCCATGCCGGAGGCAACTAAGACCATGTTTTGCTCTGCAATGCCCAGAGAAATTGTTCTCTCAGGATACAATTCCCTGAAATGACAAGATTTTGTGGATTTTCCAAGATCCGCTTCTAAGACAACCACTCTGGAATCGCCGGATAACCTCAGTAGGGCTGAACCATATCCATCTCTAGAAGCTCCACCCTCGGAAGGGGCACTCATGACAACTCCTCCAGTGACTTTCGCAACTCTTCATCAGTAGGAGCCTTTCCGTGAAAAGCCGGATTATTTTCCATAAATGACACTCCTTTTCCCTTGGTGGTATGCGCTATAATCGCGGTTGGAGATGCTGTATTATTCGAAGACCACTCTATTGCTGAAACTACTTCTTCCATCACGTGACCGTTAATTTCTTTCACATCCCATCCGAAGGAAGAGAGTTTCTTTGCTACATCGCCTACTTCCATCTGAACCTCAACAAAATCATCATTCTGAATTCGGTTTCTGTCGACAATTAGATTCAATCTTCCAACTGCGTGAAAATCTGCGGCCATCGCTGCCTCCCAGAACTGCCCTTCCTGTAATTCCCCATCTCCAACCATGACCCAAACATCTCTGTCACTAGAGTCCAACCTCGCCGCCAGGGCGCACCCAAGGCCAAATGATAGCCCCATTCCTAAACTTCCAGCAGAGAAATCCACCCCATCGGTCCACTTCATATCCACGTGCCCCTGACACACAGACCCCATTTTTCTGAATGACATCATATCTGCCTCAGAAATAAACCCAACTTCGTGAAGTATGGAGTAAACAGCAGGGCTAGCATGACCTTTACTCATCACAAACCTATCTCTGTCGTCCCAGTCAGGATTATTTGTATCAAATCGTAATTTGTTTGCATAAAGTGCAACCAAAATATCAATCGCAGAGAGCGATCCTCCAGGATGTCCTGCACCAGCAGAATGAATCATTCTGACTATGTGTCTTCGGCATTGGCGGGCCAACTCCTCTAGCTGAACATTGTTCATCAATGAAGTTCGGGTAACGGATTTCACATGCCTGCTAGAAAATCTAACTAATGATGCTTTCCGGAGTCCCTCCCTTGTGAGGGCAGACGAATTCTTATGACGTCGATACCCGACCAACAATCATTACTATGCCACTGGACGTCGCCGAAGTTTCGAATTCGGACTGGAGAGCTAAGCTTTCATCTATGGCCATCCCCTTGGCAGTCTCCACAGATAGCACAACGTTAGATTGCCTTGAATCGCTTATCTCAAAAGGCCGGCTAACGTTCGAACAGGGTGTAAAATTAATGCATAATCCAAGCCTCAACTCAGTCACCTCTTTGGCCAATATGGTAAAGAAAGCTAGGTTTCAGGATTATGTATTTTTCAATGAAAATCTACATGTTAACTCTACCAACGTATGTGTTTTGGCATGCAGGTTTTGTGCTTTCCGAAAAGGTCCAAGACATCCTGATGCCTATTCACTGGACGTCGATCAGTATCTTGAGAGAGTTAGGCCCTACTCGTCTAGAATCGACGAAGTACATACTGTTGGCGGATTACACCCAAAATGGACCGTATCTGAGTATTGTAATCTGTTTTCAAACCTAAAAGAAGAATTTCCACATATTCACATCAAGGCACTAACTGCTGTGGAAATAAAGCATCTATCGTCAAAGTCCTCCCTCTCATTCTCAGAGACTCTTTCTAGGCTTTCTGAAGCAGGTCTTAATTCACTACCAGGCGGAGGTGCAGAAATTCTTGTAGACAGTGTAAGAGACCGTATTTGTATGGGTAAGGAAAGTTCTGATGAGTATTTGGAAATTCATGGAATAGCTCATTCATTAGGAATTCCGACTAATTGTACGATGCTGTTCGGTACTGTTGAATCCGTAGAAGACAGGGTCAACCATTTGCTGAGACTCAGAGAGCAACAAGATGAATCATCTGGGTTTCAATGCTTTGTCCCCTATCCGTTCTTACCGGACAAGACAAGACTGCCCGAAGCTCAGCTCGCTACCGGACAGGAGATAATACGCATGATTTCAGTCTCTAGATTAATACTGGACAACATACCACATATCAAGGCGTACAGAATGAATATAGGGGACAAGCTAGCCTCCTACGCTGTTAATTGTGGCGCGGATGATGTTGACGGAACAGTCGGTCATGAAGAGATAATGCATGAAGCTGGCAGTAAGACAAGCCTCACCACCAGCTCCGAACAACTGGCTAGAATGATAATTTCCTCTGGCGCTATACCGGTAAAGAGAAACTCCTCCTACTCACAATTTGAAAAAATCGATATACTCAAAAAAACCTCTTCTCATGTTCTTCCCGTTATCACAGTCGAGGTTCCTTAAATGAGCTGGAAGGACGTAATTGGCAGGGTATCTTTTTCTAACTGTGACCCTATTTTCGATGGCATAAGCCCTGAATGGACAATCCTCTCTGCACCACCTGCTTGGTTGACTGGACACATTATGAGAAGGGACTGTATTACAGCTCCTATCCCATCAGCAGATTATGCATCCAATTGTGAAAAATTACTTTTACTTCCAGATATTGGCATTGTCAGTAATGGTGAAGTTGGCTCTGTGCTACTATTCGGCAATCGCCCTATAGAAAATATGAGGGATATTGCACTTCCAACCGACTCATCGACCTCCAAGGTATTGCTGAGCTGGATCATAAAGAATCGTGGCCTAGATCCGAAATACATTGAGACTGGACCAGACATAAACATCATGCTGGACAAATGCGATGGGGCACTTCTTATAGGCGATAGAGCCATTTTAGCCTCCATATCTCATCCAGACCTTGTGAAAATGGATCTAGGAGCTGAATGGACTAGAATAACAGGACTACCCATGGTCTTCGGAGTATTCGTAGCTAGAAGAGACTCTCCAGAGGAAATTTTGAAAGACGCACATTCTGAAATGATCAGACAAGTTGAACTCTTTGAAAGCGATCATAAATGGAGAGAATCTGTAATATCCCGTACATCTAAAAAACTAGGATTTCCTGTAGAAAGGGTTGAAGATTATTTTAGGAAGGAGGTCAGGAATAGAATGTCCCAAGATGATATTGATGGCCTCCTGTTATTTCTAAAAGAGGCATGTGGGATGCCCGATCCCCCTGTCTGGCTAGATCCTCATTCTGAATAATCCAGCTTTTTACTGGAAACCCATTCTAGTAGGTCTAGTGCAACTTCACACGACTCTGCGACTACGATGTCCTGGTCATCCTTGAATCTCTCCAGGACGCCGAGAGCTATCCTATCGCCTATCGCCCCCAGGGCCTCCGCTGCTTCGTGTCTGACCATTACATCTTCTTCATAATCCTCAAGCCTATCAATCAAGTGAGGTACCGCCGCTGAATCTTGCATTTGACCCATTACGTATGCTATTTCGTGCTTCAAAAGAGCTGATGATGAAGAGAAGGCAGCGGCCAGAGCTTCCACTGAATCATTACCACCAATATTTCTTAGCGCGAATAAGGCCCTCATCCTCTGAAACATTTTTTCTTCTTCATCGCATAAAGTTGTTCTGAGCATAGTGACGTCATTTACGATACTTGGTGGAGCAGGGTCCACAGAATCAAACACACTGACCTCGGGCCTATCCTCCTTCATCTTCATTCACCAGAACCTACGAAAACGATAGAATCTACTTCCAAATCAGACCTGATCATGCCTATTTCTTGACCTTTTCTGAGGAATAATCGTATAGCTTCTCTACCGTCGTCCCCATAATCAAGGGTTCTTTTATTGACATACATCCCCACGAATTCCTCGTTAGTTTCATCATCAATCCCTCTTCCCCATTTCTTGGCAAATTTCAAAGCGTCTTCAGGGTTAGATAGCTGTCTCTTATACACATCTCCGAGCCCACGAGACTTACGTGCATC
>CAXHFM010000079.1:0-5860 GCA_964016345.1 uncultured Candidatus Poseidoniales archaeon
GTTCCGTTCCAGTCCCAGTCGTAATTATCTGAGAGTCTGTACTCGCTCCAGGAAGCACCATTGTAAGAATCAGCGACAAGTTCTGGGGCTTGATTGCCTTCATCTGGGCCTACTTGAGGTATCGGAGCAAGAATTACGGAAATTACCACCACTAGGCTGATTATTCCAGCAGTAACGAGTCCGGCCATAGTCCTGACATCCTCTTCCTTTCCCTTCGGTAATGCCTTCGCCCTGCGTCTTGCCATCAACACCCCGAGGTAGTAATCGATTTTCAGGGATTCTATTGTATGTGCGTCTGACAGAGTTCCATTGTGGTGTTTTTCGCCTTCTGGTAATTGATTGTATGCGAACGCTCATTTGGTTATTGTGATTGCCCGCTACGTGACCGAGGAAACCCCTACCGACAGATTCTCCGTTTCCAGTAATGAATCGGTAGATGATGAGGCTGAATTCTGGCAATCCTTCTTCGAGAGGATTCAACCAGCCAGAGAGGCATCAAATAGGATCAGAAAGACGCTTTCCGAGGGCCCAGTAGGTAATGCATTAGACACCGCTGGGCAATTACTCGACGATGCTGCTGAAATTACACATTCAGCATACAGGAGACTTAACGAGCTATCCTATTCTGCCATTCTGAGGAGCCCCGGCATAATTGTCGCCATCCTTTTGCTTTTGACTACAGTTGTTGGTAAGTATGCCATGGACTTTCAACAACAGATTAATGGAGATGTTGAGATTTATCTGCCGGAGGGTGCAGACTCCTCCGATTTACTTTCAGAGGTTAGGGAGCAATGGTCAACGGACATCGTAATCGTATACATCCAAACAGACAATGCGATAAGCTCAATCTCCGAAAGGGGGGACGACAACATTACCTCTGCAGAAGTCTTGATGCAAATGTCCTGGATAGAAGGAGACGACTCTTCTCCAGCAGGGACCTACGCCAAGGGATTGGACTGGGATAAGTCAGACAGGGGAGTTAATGATGGAGTGGTCTGGGTACTATCCCCGGCCCAGATAATCAAGGAAGCAAATTCCTCTTCGTGGAGATTTAATTGTGCGATGGAAAAGTACGGTCTACCAATCAGCGACGGCGAGAATTGCGCCATTGCAGGCTCCAATCCATATTACGGATATGAGATTCCCGACGAGCAAGATAGGATAGACCAATATGTCGAGAATGCTGGTTCACTGATGGAATCCATGGTAAGGGACACCAATGGCGACGGGACATGGGATACTGGCGTCATAATAATGGGAATATCATTCGACATGTCAACAACCGACATACCTCCGCGGGATGATCCCAAAAATGGCCTAGTGAAGGACCATAAGGCATTCTTGGCTTTTGCTGAAGCGTATATCCACGGAATAGGCCCAGATGGCAAAATACTCCCTGATTGCGACGACGATGGTAGTGGAGTCTGCGACGAGATTGAGGAGGCAAATTGCTACCTCTGTTACACAACGTACGAACTTACATCGACTATGGGGATAGACCCAGATACCAATACTTTGGACCCAGAGAGGCTTGATGATATCCCCGACAGGAGGGCTGTCACTGTAACTGGGCTGACTCCAGTTTTGCATGATGTTTCTGATGCTATTTACCTGGAACTGGTGGAGACAATGCTCCCTGCAAGCCTAGCGCTGGTGGCTTTAGCGATGCTAATACTCCACAGGAATCCGAAGGTGATCTTAATCTGCGGAACTCCAATTGCGATGAGCCTAGCGATAACCTTCGGCGCTACGGTAATCCTTGATATCATGCTGACTCCCATGATAATATCCGCTGGGCCTATCCTAATTGGCCTCGGGGTCGACTATGCACTTCATCTTACGAATAGAATTGAAGAGAACAGGCAGGAGATTATTGAGGAGAAACTCGAAGAGTCTTGGCGATTAAAGAGAGATGGACTGGAACCACTATCTGTCGACCCGTGGGACTCTCTCATCAGCCTAACCGCTACCGTGAGAGCCGCCATGACCACCGGACATGCAATTTTCCTATCTGCCCTGACGACGATATTGGGATTCCACGTTCTTACTTGGGACTCCTTGGTCCCTATACAGCCTATGAGGACAGTTGGAACCACATTACTTCTGGGAATTTCGGTGACCTTCATCCTATCAATGATAATGGTTCCCGCACTAATCCAATTATTGAGGTATAGGAAGACTCCTAACAATCTGGAAATGTCCACAAATCAGACACTGTATGTTTCCATATCTCTTGGGGTTCTGGCTGCATTCGCATTATCCTATTCTGGAGCAATGACGCCAGTGAACGCTCTGATTATGGCATCAATGCTGTCGCTTACCATCGCTCTTGGACTCTTGGACAGTGTTTGGGACGCTATAGGAAAGATACCGGTCAGGGCCACAATAGTGGTAATGCTGGTGGCTATTATCACCACAGCATGGGGGGTAATGATCCTGGAGGAAGAACTCGGAAAGGACATCACAGGCTCATCAGACGAGGTACCTCCAGGTTTGGAGTCTTATGAGGCTCTTAGGGAGTATAGCTACGAATTTGGTGGCGGGCAGACTAATCTATTCATCATCGATGCGACTGAAAGAGGTACTATGAACCAGACCGCGCCCATTCGCGACATCCCTGTTTTGGACTCAATTGATGAAATGCAGGCCAAGGTGGACAATGTCGAATTCACTGATACAACCAGTATAGTCGATATCCTAAAGGCGATACATCTTCAAGATGAAATCACAGGTCAACAAGCCTTTGACCGCTCTCTTTGGGATATTCTCCACTCATCTTGCTGGGACGATCCCCTTCAAATCGAATGTATAACAAGTGGAGATTTGGCATTCACTACTGTTTCATCTAGGGAGGACATGGTGAATGTCGTCTTCGACACATTGAGCCCTGAAATTAGGTCAATGCTGATGAATGCGGACCAAGGATCAGGAGAGACAAAGACACTTGTTTATGCTTGGCAGCCTTATATCAACATCAAGGACGCCACTGGCCTAAGGAATACAATCGACGAATTCTTGTCAGAAGGGGGGTGCGATGATTCCACAACATGCTACTCAACCACTCTAGCAGAAGAAGGCGTTACCAATTCCAAATTGACTGGGGGACTTCCAATCTCAATCGATATAAACTCCGGCATTCATAAAGCACAGAGTGAAACTACTGTATGGACCATGATAATACTACTATTCACTATGGCCGTATTGTTCCGTTCACCCAGGTTGGCTATATTCACAATGACCGCAGTCGCAGTAGTCGTACTGTGGCAGCCCCTACTGATGAGAGGTGGATCAGTCAATGTCAACGTGTTCACTGCTATGATAGGGACCATAGTATTCGGTATCGGAGTCGATGATTCAATACATATTATCGACAGAATAAGGGACGAGGGGGAGACTCCTGCAGGTGTTGTGAGGTCTGTAGTAACTACCGGTAGGACAATTTTCGAGACTACTGCCACAACCTGCGCGGGATTATCTGCCGGACTATTTGTAGCCATTCCCGGACTTCAGAATTTCTTCCTTCTGATGATGGCACTAATTGCCCTAGCTCTACTAACGAGCTCCATACTCCTTCCCACTATAATCGTAGTATACAATGAATTCAAGTCCAGAATTACCCTCAATGGGCCATGGTTGGATTATGATGATGGCGGAACGATCTCAGAGTCCTCCGTCCTTAAGGCAATCGTGGACTCTGACTAAACATAGCTGACGCTGAGTAGTTAGTGAGGGTGCAGGGAATAAGCCCCTTTCTGTTCACCTTACGGCTGGTTGCATTCAACTTTGCATCCTACCCGGCCCTGTTGATGCATTACGGGCCTGCTTGGACTTGCTCCAGCGGGGGTGCTCGTTCCAGCTACCATCGGGAAACCTCCTCCTCTCGGATTCATCGTACCCCCGGGGTAGTTCGTTTCTGTTGCAGAGCCAATCCTCTCGGATCCCCGACTTGCGTCGGGCCACTCGCATCATGGAGAGGGGACTTTCCTCAGTGTCGTACACTGTCAGCAACCCTCCTGCTCCCTCAAACATCCCGAGAAGTCAATGCCAATGAACCCAACGGTCCCCTCCCAATTATTCATCATGGGAAATAATCATCTGCAAAGTTGCTTACAAGACCTCATGAGCGACGTCGAGGCGCTGAAGAGAGAAGCAGGAATTGCAGCATGTCGATATGTGGAAAGTGGCATGAATGTTGGACTAGGAACGGGCTCAACTGTCAAGTACACAATACTTGAGATTGGCAGGATGGTATCTGAAGAGGGACTAGAGATAATCGGAGTACCTACCAGCGAAGCTACGAGGGAACTGGCACAGGGATTGGGAATACCTCTCATGGAAATTTCCGATGTCAGATCGTTGGATATAACAATTGACGGAGCAGATGAATTTGACAAGCAATTCTCGTTAATCAAAGGCGGAGGCGGCGCTCTTACAAGGGAGAAAATAGTCGCTAATCTCTCAAAATGTATGATAGTTGTTGCCGATGAGAGCAAGAGGGTTGATGTCCTCGGTAAATTCAATCTGCCAGTTGAAGTCAGCCCAGAAAAATACTCATCTGTAATTGAAGAGATATCAACCATATGTCCAGGAAAGGTTCTTCTGAGGCATGACACCAAAAATGCTGGAGACGAAAATAAAATCTATGTCACTGATAATCATGGCTATATCCTAGATTGCGAGTTTGGGCCCATTATTGTCAATCCAGGTGAAATGGAACGTATGATATCTGATATAGAGGGCGTAGTCGAGGTCGGTCTTTTCGTAGGAATATGCGATGCAGTTTTCGTTGCCTCACCTTCAGGAGTGGATATTATGCTCAATCCTGAAGGAAGACTCTCCTAGCTTGTCACCCGTGGCCATTAAATCGGAATAGCCATTCGGAGGCTCGGGTCTGTAGCTTAGTCAGGTAGAGCACCCGGCTCTTAACCGGGCGGTCGCGGGTTCGAACCCCGTCAGACCCGCCAAACACAGCTTGCGAGGCAACCATATACCACGGGCCACCTGAGGTGAGCGGGGGAGACCATGAGCAAGGAGTTCTGGATAGGTGACGTACTGTCCGGTAAATACGACGATAAAGAAGTCGAGCTATGTGGTTGGGTTCATAGAACCAGGGGCTCCAAGAAAATTAGATTCGTTGTACTTAGAGACTCAACTGGTACTCTACAATGCGTGATCAAGAAGGAAAACGTGGGAGAAGAGTGCTTCGATTCACTTTCCAATGCACTAATAGAATCGAGTGTATGTGTCAAGGGAACTGTAAAAAATACGGACAGGGAGCATGGTCACGAACTTGTCATTGACCAGGGAAAAGTCATAGGGCCCGTCAATCCGGAGAACCCATTTCCAATCACAGAATCTGCAATGGCAGAAGCCGACGGTGGAGAGACCGAGTTTTTACTCGACAACAGGCACTTGTATCTCAGAACAGGTAGAATGACAAAGATGCTCAAGATCAGATCCACAGTTTTCGGTGCTGTACACTCCTATTTCAGAGAGCGCGACTTCATAGAATACCAGGCCCCTAACTTTGTTGCTGGGGCAGTAGAGGGGGGAAGCACTCTTTTTGAAGTCCCATACTTTGGAAAGAAGGCCTTCCTAACTCAGTCATGGCAACTTTATGCTGAGGCGGCAATGCCCGCATTAGAGAGGCTCTACACTATCGCACCGTCCTTTAGGGCCGAAAAAAGTAGAACAAGACGTCATCTGACCGAGTTCTGGCACGCAGAGATGGAAATAGCCTGGGGCGGAAACGAGGAAGTTATGAAGCATGGGGAGGCCCTGGTTAGAAGAGTAGCAGGCTCTCTTTTGGAGGAAAGAGAAGCCGAGTTATCCGAATTAGGAAGAGACCTTAGGCTAATAC
>CAXHFM010000080.1:0-5830 GCA_964016345.1 uncultured Candidatus Poseidoniales archaeon
TAATTTCCCTCATACTTTCGATATATACGCCTCTGATTCTTGTTGCTCCGTTAACTGCGGTAGTTGCCGCATGGGCTCCTTCACAAGAAAGATGGTTGCCCTCAGGACTCACTCCAGCAGCCAGACAAGCCTACAGGAGAACAACCAGACAGTCAGAGCGTCACAGAATCGCTTCAAGCTCTAGGACCCGGGGATCGATGATTGATGAGGAAGAATAGCCGATTAACCCTGGATTGAGGATTTATCAGACATAGGTATGGCGCATGATTATATCCATCCTTACAAGGGTCCAGTCCAATGAGAGTCATCATTGCTGGGGCTGGGGAGGTCGGCAGAGGCGTGGCATCTGCTCTCCGTCAAGAGCGAAGAAGCGTCGCTTTGATTGATCCCGATCCATCAGCGATAAATGAGTCCCAATATCTAGATTGCCTTCTGATAACTGGGAGCGCACTTTCCAGGGATTCTCTGATGAGAGCGGGAATTAGCGATGCCGAGATATTCATAATGGCGACTAATGACGATATGATTAACTTACTAGGGTGCTCATTTGCCAAGAAGGTCTACAGCGAACTAGTAGGCGAGCGGAACGCCACTGGATTGAGAACTATCGCCAATATCAACGATCCGGGATTGGAGCATCCATCTAGGGGGGCCGGCCCTCTCAGTAACTGGACCAGGGCGGATCACATTGTCAGCGCCGCAGATGAGATAGTGGGCCAACTTGCTGCGAGCCTATTGGCTCCTTCTATAGACGAAATCCTGCCTCTTGGAGAGTCATCCTGGATTGCATCTACCGAAGTTACAAACTCATCGGCATTAATAGGGACCACCACAGGAGAGGTCGGAGGCATCTTCGCCGGTATGCCCTCAATTTACTCCATCAAAAAGCCCGATGAAAAGGGAGCCCTAAGCAAAGGCGATGAGATAATCCAGCCCGGGGATATCTTAGTTTTCGTCTCCAATTCCACTGACCAGTTCTCACAGATAACCAGAAGTGTTGGAAAGTCTGATCCAGATCTCAAGGAGAAGGCACAGATAGCAGTTTTTGGCGCCAGTCAGTTCGGAGTCAGACTATCGGATTACTATCTGAGAAGAGGCCACAGTGTTGTAGTAATAGAGCCTGATTTAGACCTAGCCAATGAGTTGGTAGGTTCTAGCGTAGGAAATAGTAAGAGGCTCGACGTAATACATGGGGACCCTCAAGATGAGGATCTTCTCAGGGAGCTTGACATTCATAGTCATGACATTGCTGTGGCGGCTCTAGAGGATGACAATCTAAACATCGCTATATCGATGAGAGCCAAGGATAAGGGCGTGTTAAGGACAGGGCTTGTCCTAGGAGATCGTGCTCTCGTCGATGCTGTTCATAGGATAGGATCGATAAATCCCGTCAGTAGGAGGCAAGTGGTAGTAACTGGAATCCTGAAATCTATCCACATGAATGTCCCAGGAACGTTCCAGGTCATACCAAACGTACCAGAAGTAATATCTATCTCAGCAGAAGTGAAAGCAGAACAGGGCATTGAGGGCTGGTCAATACCAAAGGTCGAGTCAAAATTTGGAGCAAGGATCGCTATGTTGGACAGGGAGGACTTCGATGGAAAGGTTTCAGTTCTCGATCCCAATGAGGTTGATACAGTTTTGCTCGGAGACAGGCTGTACATACTACTGCTCAAGGACGATTTGAAGAAACTCGAGAAGATTCTAGGGAGCTAACCATGCGCTGGGATGTCGTCGGGTTTGTCCTAGGATGGACAATTAGACTAGTCGCACTACCTCTAGCTTTGGTGGCCGCATACAGTTGCTACTTGGATTCCGAGGGATATGAATTTGCAGCAAGGACGTATCTAATCCCTCTAATCTTAGCCGCATTTGTAGGACAAAGCCTAGTCTCCTTGGCTAGAGGGGCCGATACTGCCTCCAGACTCAGAGATCGTGAAGCCTTCGCCTCAGTCGCTCTTGGTTGGATTCCTGTTGTAGTATTGGGCGCATTGCCATATTGGCTAGGAGGTGTTTTCTACGGGCCTGCAGATTTATCGATGGAATCTGTAGCAGTAGCCGACGTCTTCTCCGGGGCCATCCACTCATGGTTCGAATCAATGTCAGGGTTTACCACGACAGGTTCTACCGTGATAGATCACTCAACAAGTCCCCGATGCCTCGAGGGTACAGATTGTATTAGTTCTCAACCACAGAGTCTGATACTCTGGAGGTCACTAACCCAGTGGCTAGGCGGAATGGGAGTGATCATGCTAGGGCTCCTCATACTCTCTCAAGCCCTTGGGGGCGGGATGTCGCTGGCTAGGGCCGAGCTCACCGGACCTTCTCTTTCCAGGTTGGGTCCTTCCCTGCAATCCACAGCAAGGAGACTATGGGCCATATACATAGTTCTCACATTAATTGAGATGGTATTGCTTAGATTCATAGGCGATATGACTGCCTTTGACTCTGTTAATTATGCCTTAACTACACTATCCTCTGGTGGTTTCGGTACTACTGATGGCGGAGTCATGGCCTTCGGCTCAGCCAGAATAGAGGTCATACTAATGGTCTTCATGGTCCTTACATGTATCAACTTCAGCCTCCTCCACCTAGTCCTTGTTGGTAAATCAAAAGAGGCCTTTAAGGACGGTGAAGTAAGAAGCTATCTATTCATATTGATCGTTGCATGGTTTGCAATGGCATTCAACATTTACAGTGCGGGATCACAAGATTTGGGATTCTTAGAAACTATCAGACATTCGATGTTCCAGGCCATTTCTATTTCTAGTACCGGTTACTCTTCCGCAGATTTCGCAACCTGGCCCTTGTTCAGTCAATTTGTTTTACTGCTGCTGATGATAATAGGGGCAACCGCAGGCTCTACAGGAGGAGGACTCAAGGTACTAAGAATTAGAATCGCCTTCGAGCTATCCAAAAGAGAAATATTGAAGATCATCCAACCTAGGAAAGTTGTCGCAATCAGGTTCAACGATGAGGTCATTGATGAGAAGAGGATATGGACGGTACTTGGAATGCTAAGCTCTTGGACCGTTCTTGTTACAGCATCGATATTGGCATTCTCATTATTGGAGCCATCCTTGAATATGACCGATGTTCTCTCGGTTTCCCTGTCCCTTCTTGGAAACACCGGTCCAGCGCTAGGCGCGTTCGGCCCAACCGCGACTTGGGCAGCATTAGGCGAGCCGTCGTTGATAGTGGCATCACTGTTGATGTGGCTTGGTAGGCTAGAGTTGCTAACAGTCTTAGTTCTGTTACACCCCAAGACCTGGCGTAGCGACATCTAGAATGAGTCAAGTGTGAATTGTTTTCCATCAGTTGGCGTTTTTTCATCCTCTTCATCTATTTTCGGGGGCACTGCAAGAGTTGGCTCAGGCAAATTCTCCTGTTCTTCGTACTCATTCACTATTGATCTCCCCTGTCGACTGCTCTTGGATATTCCATGCAGAGAAAGATGCTCCTCAACACCCAGCCCCATCTTCTTTGAGATACTGTAATCGTTGGGGTCTCCACCTAGTGACTTATCGTGGACGGCTAGCAAAAGTGGCCATAGCTCCTCTCTGAATGATGACTTGCTTGTAGAAACATTCTCCGACATGGTAGTGACAACATTAACGCTCCTCCAAGACTCAGATCCCCTTCTGAGAAAGTCAGGGTATCCCAGATAAGGGTCAGTGGTGATTGGGGTCTGAGAAACCGCAGCCTGAGAGGTCAGTGCAGATCCCCAATACCAGGATCGGAAAGCACGATTGGTGAACTTCGTAGCTAACGACTTATCTGCCTGTTGCATTGCAGCGCTGATTGACGCAAGACCAGACGAATCGAAGACAGATTGATTGTTCCATGAGAACCAAGCAAGCATCTGATCAGGGTCTTTATCGCTATTCCTGAGGATCTCCGTCGCCTTGGTGCCATCCCTACTGGAGTATATGTCTTTCATGGCCCTGAATACATCAATCTGAGAATCTCTTACGGACACTTCTCCAAGGCCCTTGACATGGTCTATGGAGACATGGCCATCCACTAGCGACGAAACTGCCTGCAAGTCTCTTACTAAGGCCCTTAGGTCACCAGGGTTACCGGAAATCAACTCCTCTAATGCCCCCGGATCTATAGATAGCCCCTCCCCATCGAGAATCCTGTAAGCTATTTTCCGCATATCTCCTCTGTTGGCCCTCTTGAATTGTACCATATCGGATAATCTGAGAACCCTGTCTCTGTTCATTCTCCACCCCCTGCCCCCTCCCCAGAGCCTCATTGGATCGTTGCAGGTCATAATTACAGGTTGCATAGTGACAGACAGCAAGTGCATCAACTCAGCCTTTCCCCCGGAATCACCTGAGATACTCCTGGTTTCATCATTCGAGGAAATAGACCTTCCAATCCTATCTTCTGATATTTTTGAAAAACCACCTGCGAGATGATCCACCTCGTCTAGGAGAATTATCGTCTTCCCATCTGGTTTGGAATCTCCTGAGAATAAATCCAGAGATATGTGTTGAGAGCCTCTCGTTGCAGCCTTTCTTATAGAGGCCGCATTTCTCTCTTCAGATGCGTTGAGCTCGATAATTGCCCACCCCATCTCTTTGGCCACTGCCTTAGCAATAGTTGTCTTTCCTACTCCAGGAGGGCCAGAAAGTAGGACTCCCCTCTTTTTTGGTACCTTTCCAGAAGTCCAGGTGTCCAACCATTGCCTAATGGATCTGACTTGTGCCTCGTTACCCTCCATTTCACGGATACTGCTGGGACGATATTTCTCGGCCCAATCATCACTCTCTACCATGGCAGACACATTTGTCGGTCTAGTCGGGACTCCATGAAGATTGGGAGTCAGAATAGAGATGAGATGTCCTTCTTTGCAACATGCCTAACCAACTTCTCAGTTGAAATTCTGATCTGTTGTTGGTTGTCTCTGTTTCTTACCGTGACCGTCCCATCTGCCAAGCTTGAGTGATCCACAGTGACAGCCCATGGGACCCCTATCTCATCAGCCCTGGCGTATCTCTTCCCAATTGATCCAGTAGAGTCAAGATTTACTCGAATTCCACGTATGGCAAGCAGGTCTGAAAGTAAGGACTCTGCTAGGACGTCCATCCCATCCTTGTCGAAGAGTGGAAGGATAGAGATATCATAAGGACAAACTTTCTCATTTAGTCTCAGCGTCATGTAATCCTCTGACTCCTTTCCATCCTCAGTAAATGCATGATCTAGAAGATGCCAGATTATCCTATCAATTCCGAATGCGGGCTCTATCACATGAGGTGTGAACCATTCTCCGTGAACATTCCCCTCCTCTTTCTTCAGAGTTACCATATCTGATGTTATCTCAACTTTTGAACCATCTTTTAGACTCAGGTTGAATGGTATGGACGAAGGCGTTTCGTCCAGCTCGGTGATTGCAGACACTACTTCACCTGCCCTCTGCCTGAACATTGGTCCAATAACGGACCCATTGGGGGATAGAACTTCTCTCGATACCTTACGTGGTGTTTCAAATTGCCTCCATGCCCGTAGAAGATTAGTTCCCGAATGGGCCTCATGGGACTCCAAGTCATGACAGGTCCTATTGGCGATACCAACGCACTCTATCCAACCGTACTCTCCTAGAATCTCACAATCCCAGCAATCAGATGCGTAATGTGCCATTTCTGATCCGGCATGCTGCCTAAACCTGATCTTGTCTGCATCAATCCCAATTTTAACTAGGAAATCATGGGTTCTTTCAAGGAAGGATGCAACAGTAGGGTTCCTGACTATTCCGCTATCTAGAGCATCTCGAAAGGAAATTCTATGTTTACCTGGATATTCCCCATCTGGGTCTGATATCATC
>CAXHFM010000081.1:0-5686 GCA_964016345.1 uncultured Candidatus Poseidoniales archaeon
GTATTAGTGTCTGGATTGATGTAAATATTCAGGCACTTTCCTCCTATTGGATTGCCATTGACCTGTGTCAATAGTGCCTCTACATGGAACGACTCCTTCAGGTACACCACAGGGAACTCTGAGCCGTTTTGGAACGTGTATGTGTCTACATCAGACCTGAACGGACCAACTTCCATGATCTGCATTGTAGAGTTGGAGAACACAGGGAAAATCCTTGTTGAGGAAGAGTTGCTGTATCGGTATCTATCATTGTTCTCGTATGAGTTGAATTGAATATTGACTCTTGCTTGGCCGGCAGTCACTCCAGATAACGGGCAAACGATTTCGAAGAACCCGTTTGCATCGGTAGTTCCCGGAAGACATGAAACAACGCCCAGAGAATCATCTACCATCTCATACGTAATTCTAATTGCTCTGTTGGACAGGTTCGAGCCCAATTCATCGGTTAGCTGGCCTGTAACAATCATCGGCTTTTCTATAGCCTGACCGGTAGTAGGATCGATCTCGGAAGTGTACACTATCTGATCATCAACCGATAGCTGGGTTCTGCCTATCAGGCTAAACCCGTCTACTTGGAACTGCATTACCTTGCGATAGTGATCGCTATTGACGATTAACGCACAGGGATCCCATGCCCCAGACGTTTCCAGAGCGTCGGCATCCAGTGGCTCACAACCCTCATGGGGAAGGTTTTCTGCGAACCTGAGTATCACATTGACCGGCCCGAAACCATCAGGGAGGAATGAGTTGGGGTCGTCCTTGAGGAGTTGGGGGTTCAGTAGTAGATTATGGTAAATCGACCCTGCGTTAGGACAAAGGGTCTCGATAATCTGCCGATGGGTTCTGTCTTCGAAATCGGTACCTTCCATTATCAGGAGTACTTCTCCACCGTTGTCTAGGCATCCGTCTAGTGCCTCGCCGATATCTTTGTCCACTGCGGTTCTGTTATCGTCTGTTACTTGGCCTGAGAATTCCCATATGTCCCCAGCCTGGAGTAAATTTGGAGTGGTGCTCTGTACACTAAGATATGTTCTTGAGACAACCCATAAGCTCGTGTCAGAGGAGCTTCCTTGTCTGAATGGATCGCCAGGGTACGTCACACCCAGAGTAAAGTTACCGAGCTCATGGAACTCATCAATAGTTAGGTTTACTTTGAGTACTCCATTGTTGTCGGTGATCGCAACGCCTGCGGAGTTGTCTGCTGACCATGTGTAGTTGACCGGAGCGTCCCTTACTGGTTGGAATGCGTTGTCTATGAGTCGGGCTTCAAGGGTTACATTCTGACCACGATATAGTCGAGGTATAGAGCTAAACTGGAAGTCAGTCGTACCGATGACTGAGACGTTGACATATGCACCAGTTGGGGCAAGAACGGACGTCTGGTTACCTGTGAAGTAGTAGTTAGAATTGGTAAAGTCGGCCCTTATCCCGAAAACACCTGCAGAGTATTGGGAATACCAAGTCCAGTTGTAATCGAACTGTGCAACACCATCGATCATACTAGGAACCCTTGCGAAGCCCGTTTCAGTTGAGCCAGCAAATACACCGTTTCCATCAACATCTACCTGTAGTGCCATTGGGTCATGAGGCCATGGGACCATTGTACGGTTCCATACAGAGCCGATCACCCTCAGAGACTCGCCTGTGAACATCTCTGGAACAATCTCACATCTGACGTCACTATCTGGGTCTAGTGGATCAACCGGCCCACAGGGGGGCACGTTGAAATCCCCTCCGTTCTGCATGGCAATGAACCAATGAGTTCCGTTAGAAGTAAGAAATGGTCTCAATCTAGAGGCCTCCCCTGCAAGAGACTGGGGGTTTCCATCCCATAGTATGGGGTAGGGCTTCCCTAGGCTTACGTCTTGGTAGTCCAAGTTGGCATTCGCCAATGATGGCGAGTGGAATAGTGCTCTCCACGCTCCGAATGTGGAGCCGGTGAATTGGGTAGCGTCCCAGAAGTACACTGGACGTATTGAAGGAGTGATTATGTCTGCCTCGACATACATTCTGTGCATAGACCTGATGTTGAAAGAATCGGACTCGTCCGCTTCGAGGTAAGGCCATGGAAGTTCAGAGCCAAGATCTGGTCTGGAATATGCAGTAAAGGTATAGTCACCTATTGGTAGGCTGGTCGAAGTGTAGTTGTACCTACCGACGACATTGTGTGTTTTGGAGAAATCATCCCATACTATCTCCTCATATCCTCCGGGAATGGCACCAGGACCGTTATCCATAGTAGAGTTCCATTGAACCTGCTTCCAAATTCCTTGGCTACCAGATTCTTGAACGAATGTGAGAGAAACCCATCCTCCTTCGTCGGCCCTGTATCCGTAACCGTATCCATCGAAAACAGTGGGGTTGGTTGTATTACCAAATGGGCCCCCTGAAACATTGAAAGACACCGGAGCATATGATAGCCTATTGTCAAAGATGCCCCTATCCCAGTCTGCCGCATAGTGAACCTTGTAGTCAACGAAGAGAGGTTGCTCGTCACTTCTGAAGTACGTCCATGCTACGTAGTCGACAGTGGTATTTGCTCTGACTTCTACGGGTACGGGCTCTGTATTGGCCCCGTCATGGACGAACATCTCTGTGACCTCAGCATATATGTTGTAAGTAGAGGATGGGCCGACTTCTAGATCCTCGGGGAATAGATATTGCCCTACTTCGAACTCCCCGAATTCATCTGTTAATACATCAATGGTCTCTAGAGCTATAGTGCCATTTGAAGCCCACTCGATTATTACTTGAACTGGCACGTTTGGAGCTCTGGTGAAGACTCCTTGCTCGGGGTCTAGCCAATCTACGCTACCATTGAACTTGGCAGGGAAGAACGCATCGAGCCACAGGACTTGCTCCGTGGAGAGTGTGATTCTGGTTGGTATCTTATCATCCTCATCGGGTATTCCATCGTTGTCCTGGTCCCAGTCGGAAGAGCCGTTCCAGTCTTCTTCGAGATGATCCCAGTCAACGTCTGTTCTATCGTCCGCGTCGTCATCATTGTCGATAGCATCGGGCCCTGTACTGGGGTCCGTTGGATCAGCTATTCCAGAGCCATTACCAAAGTCGTCATGATCCCATGGATTTGTGGACTCTGAGTCAAAACGGGTTGGCCAGAGCATGACCTCGTCTTCGTCTTTCATTCCATCGGCGTCATCGTCATCATCTACATCATCCCTCAGGCCATCATTGTCATGATCCCATGGGGTGATGAAAGGAGTGGCCCCGGATTGTTCAATCACATTGACGATTCCATCGCCATCCCAGTCGTTGTCTGCCCAATTTAGTATGCCGTCGTTATCATGATCCCATGGACTCTGCTCCTCACCAGTGAAGCAACCCTCTAGAGTTTCTTGAACTACATCTGAGACTCCGTTGTTATCATCATCGGGATCCTCTCCGTCGGGAATCCCATCATTGTCGTTGTCAACATCGTAATATTTGGGAGATAGCAGACCTTGGCCAAGTAATCCCTTGTCCCAAACGGCCTGATACCAACCGTCATCGTCAGGATCAGTGTCTGTACCGTCATCATCACCATCTTCACAGTTGGTTCCTGTGAAGAAAGACCCCGGCGGTTCGGTATTGGCATCGTCATCTAGGTCGTCGTTGGAGTCGATGTCCAAAAAGTCCCATACTCCGTCATTGTCATCGTCTACATCCCAGTGGTCATAGATGCCATCGAAGTCATCATCCAGGTCTGCCGTATCATTGAACATACATTGAGGTTCCATATTTCCAGCTACGGGAGCGCCACAATCATCATCTGGATCAACATCGTTATTCAGTAAATCTGCTATCTCATCAGGGAACATGTTTGCATTTGAGTCAGCCCCCCACTGGAAGAGCCCCCTGTTAACTCCGACGTATGCGATCCACAGATCTCTGTTATCTTTGATATCAACATAGGAAACGGCTGAGCTTGGACCCACGTCTTGATTGCCATTGAAATCAAACCAGAAGCAGTTTTTGTTGCATGTCCATTGACCATTGGAATTACTACCGTTGTAAGGTCCTTGATCCCATTGCGGGTCGGGCCTTGTTGAATATGGAAGGGTGTAGATGTTCATTTGATTGATGCTTCCGGATGTCGGAGGTAATATGGGCCATCCATAGAGCCAGGCAAGTTGTATTCCACAAGCTATTGGTTGGTTCCCAATCTGGAAGAAGAAATAGAACATAGAGAGATCGCATTCACCATCATCCATAGTTCCGCCATATGCTGGGTCATTGACATCCAGTTTGCCGTCTGAACCCTCGTCTTGATCCCACCAGTCGGGCATTCCATCCGAGTCTATATCTACGTCAATTCCATTGATCAATGAGTCCCCGTCTATGTCAATATCGAAGTAATTAAGGCCCGTCCAAGGACTCCACTTCATGAAAACGTCCCAATACATTTCAGGCACTCTACCATTGGAATTCATCACCGTTAGACCAGTAGCGTTGTCTGTTGTTTGTTGATACCCATTGTAAGGGAGGATAAAGCCGTGGTTTTCAGCGAAAAATGGGCTAGTTGGCAGGAATTGATCCCATCTGAATTGGTACAGGAATGTGTATCTTGAATTGTCCTGACTTCCATCGATTACGTCCCCATCTTGATGGGGGTAGGAATTATCGAACTGATCTGTTGAATCGCTATCCACCACTCCACAGTTCCCGTCATCTGGATCATATAGGTCGGAAATTCCGTCGTTGTCATCATCCCAGTCTATATCATTAGACAGTCCATCTCCGTCTATGTCTGTATCTATGTCGTTAGCTCCATCATCCCTGAACATAGACCCGTTTAGATTGTGCAAATCTGCGTCATCATCTAGGTCACAATTTTCATCCAGATCTAACCAGTCGAGGACTCCGTCGTTATCATCGTCAACATCTTCCCAGTTATTGAATCCGTCCCCGTCCCAGTCATTATTCCCGGTGTAGGACTTTCTTTCCGTGATACACCTCGGATCAGAATTTACGGGATTTGGGTTCTCAAGGCTAGGGCAGTCCCAGGCTTGGACCTGCTGAAGAGTGGCATTCATGAAAGGGTCTAGCTCATTGACAATCCCATCATTGTCCAAATCATATGGTAAGTCGTTCGGGTCGTTTGCGGGGTTTCCAAGAAGATTGTCAGCTGGCCAAGCACCACCTACATCTGTATCCATCCAATCCCAAACCAAGTCGTAATCTTGGTCTATTGGCATGTAAAGATCATCATCCAAGTCTCTATCATAGTCCAGCTCACAGTCAATTCCCGGTGTCCCTATTGGTTGAGAATTAGGAAGATCGCCCACTCCATCGGAGTTTGTATCGACCTGCATGCAGGAGTCGGGTATGCCATCATTGTCGTCATCGACATCCCACATGTCTAGTAGACCGTCGTTGTCATCATCAGTATCCGCTGAATCCGGCGTACCATCGTTATCATTGTCGGGATCCACAAAGTTGGGAATCCCATCTCCATCTAAGTCGCCGTCAACCATTGCGGTAAAGGCTGGGTCTCTGGGGTGCCATACAGTCCTCTCTTTGGTAGCAAAATTGTACTTACTGTATCCATAGATGTCTGGATCCATACTGAAAGCATCCGGGAGCGTCGGGCTTGTCTCAGGCCCTACTATAATTCTCCCTTCATACTGAGCAAGTCCAGTTGAGCTGTCTCTTATACACATCTCCGAGCCCACGAGACTTACGTGCA
>CAXHFM010000082.1:0-5528 GCA_964016345.1 uncultured Candidatus Poseidoniales archaeon
AAGTCTCGTGGGCTCGGAGATGTGTATAAGAGACAGGGCTCACTGATGGTACATGGGCGTGCATCGTTGAAGTTCCTGGGGGTATGAAGAACGAGCTGATTAGCAAGGTTGCGAGTAGGGCTTCTGAGGCCGAAGTCAAGGAGCTTGACTGACTTCCCACCGTAGGTGTCGACATCAACGGTTATCAATAGTAGGCCGGTCGGGCAGCTCGATAACATGAGTATTGAGAGCAGCGCGGACGGTCCGCGAGACACACAACGCACCCCCATCGTTGTGCCAGGAGAAGATCTAGGATCATCAGAGGGGATTGAAGCTGGACACGGCGTTTTGATCGTCGGTGACAGAATCATATCGACAAAACAAGGAAAAATGACAAGAAAGGGAAATACAATTTCCGTTAACCCTTTGCACACAAGATATATGCCTAGGCCAGGGGACTTAGTGATAGGTCACATTGAAGGGTGTACTAACAACATATGGTTTATCGACATAGGCGCCCCTTTCAATTCAATTCTTCCGATGAGTCTCGGCCCAGCTAAAGTTGAGTTTGGAGGCACCAGAAAAATATTAGACATTGGCGACTCCATCCTTTGCAGGGTCCAGGAAGTCGAAGAAACACATCAAAGCGTCGTCACAATGAAAGGAATGGGGCTCAGAAAGATTCGTTCGGGCGCACTGGATGAATTAGATCCCCATCTATTAGGCAAGCTCATCGGTAAAGGAGGGGCGTTCATCAGAGAAATGAAGATGCAGACTGACTGTAGAATAGTCGTCGCCGATAATGGCCGTCTCTGGATCGATGGAGAGCTAGAAAATATATTAGAGGTCAGAAAGAGGATTAATAAAATATCTTCAGAGGCCAGAATGATAGGAGTTGATGCATAGTGGGTGGTTACGGAGATGTTCAGATGATAGATGAAAACGGACTGAGAATGGATGGTAGAAAGCCAGGAGATCTCAGGCCAATAACAATCGAAACAGGCGTAATTCCAGTCGCGGACGGCTCATGCAGAATAGTTTGGGGTACCAATGAGGCCATAGTTGCAGTTTACGGACCGATGGAAGCACACCCAAGAAAGATCCAGCGTCAGGATAGGGCCGTAATAGATGTAGCATACAACATGGCCCCCTTCTCTACGACCGATAGGATTAGGCCGGGTTTCAATCGCCGAAGTAGGGAGATAAGTAAGGTAACCAAAGACGCTTTGGAAAGCGTAGTTCTGCTAGAGCTATACCCGAGATCAAAGATCAGAGTAAGTATAGAAATTGTTTCCGCAGAAGCAGGAACCAGATGCGTAGGGCTGACTGCAGCCTCAGTCGCCCTTGCCGATGCTGGAATCCCAATGACCGACATGGTCATCAGTGTAGCTAGTGGCAAGGTCAACGACGTTGTAGTTTGCGATCTGAACAAAGAAGAGGACAACTATGGAGAAGCGGATCTTCCCATGGGAATACTCCCTAATACCGGAGAGTTAGTATTCCTACAGATGGATGGAAACTTATCTCCAGACGAATTTAAGCAGGCTTGGGACTACAATGTAGACGCTGCTATGGAAGTTCACAAACTAATAATTGATGCATTAAAAGGAGGCGTCAACTGATGTCCGCTCCAACAGTACCCAATCTGCTCAGAGACCATCTAGCGGACCTAGCACAGAACGACTCTAGGCTAGATGGAAGAGAGCAGTTTGGAGCGAGAGATCTCAAATTGGAAACTGGAATTCTCCCACGAGCCGAAGGGTCCGCCAGAGTAACGATGGGCAACACTATAGTATTGGCAGGAGTCAAGTTTCAGCTAATGACTCCATACCCAGACAGGCCCAATCAAGGTGGTTTGATGTGTTCATGTGAGGTACGGCCGATTGCCGGAAGGCACTGGGAGGCAGGGCCACCTAGTCCCGAAGCAATAGAACTCGGGAGAGTGGTAGATCGTGGTATCAGAGAATCCGGATGTATCGATGTAGACGAACTCTGCATCATCCCAGGGGAAAAGGCATGGCAAGTCATTCTAGACCTTCATGCAATATCTGATGACGGTAACCTATTCGATGCATTCGCCTTAGCAGGCATAGCCGCACTAAGGAGCGCAACAGTTCCTGCAGAGAGGTTCGAAGTAGGAAAAGACTCACCTCTAAAGGTATCCAAAAAGCCGATTATGTGTTCCTATCATAAGGTGGGAGGAAGGTTCGTTTATGATGCTTCATACAAGGAAGAACTGGGCGGAGACGAGAGAATTCACATTACTCTCGGAGATGATGATCACGTCCACTCCCTCCAGAAGGGTCTAAAGGGAATCTTCACGGCAGACGAGTTTGAAGAGATAATGGAGCACGCCAAGTCAAGGTGCGCTGAATTAAGGAAAATTGTAGATTGATAGGTGATTCAGGGATGGCAAAGAGAACACAGAAAGCAGGCTTAACAGCGCGCTTTGGATCTAGATACGGAGTTAGCGTAAGGAGAAGGGCAGGATCCGCCCTAAAAAAGAAGTCGAGGCAGTATGTATGCCCTTCATGTCATTATCCAAAGGTCAGGAGAAAGGCCGCAGGAATCTGGGAATGTAAGAAATGCAATTACACATTTACAGGAGGAGTTTGGGAACCCTTTACCAGAGCTTCTGATGCAAATAATAGGGTGGTAAGAAGATCAATGGAAGGAGCCACTGCTACAGACATGGCAGTGATCGCCCAACAGGCTGCTCTTGATTTCGAGAGAAAATTAGTGGAGGCGGACGAAGTTGCCGACTCTGAGGAAGAATGAGGGTACGATCTCCCTGCTCTTGGATTTTCCACACAGCGAAGCGGAGCACATAGCCAGTGGACTGAAGACTGAATCAGACTTTACTGAGGATCATGGAATCATCTCAATCTCATTATCATCAAAAAATTTCGCAGATCTTAGAGCCATTTGGAATTCTACAATGAGGGGCATAATAGCATCCGAGCAAGCATTGAATGCAGTAAAGGAATTGGGGGAATAACATGAACGCAAATAATGATGTTTCAGAGGCCCTCAAGGCAGTAGCTCAGGACTTACAGACAACGCTAGCACAGATGCAAAATGTCACCACCCAACTAAGTGAGTTGACAATTACAATCGACGCCTTATCATCCCAGAACCCATCAAAACCAATTTACAGGGCTATTGGAAGTCTTCTTCTCGAGGTTGATGATAGGGAATCATTGAAGAATGACTTGGAGCAAACCATGATTGCTTTCCAAGAACACATGGACAGGCTCTCCTCCAAAGAGACCGAGCTTAGACAAAAATACGATAGCTTGGTTACAGCATATGAATCACAGTGAGAATATGTCAGAGAAAGACTCCGAAGGAAGCTCTCTCAGGAATGATCTAGAGTTTATGCTCGCTCTTCTTTCAGAAGGAAATACATCCGATGCTAGGGAGCTCTCAGACTCAATACTGGAGAGGTCCAGATCATCTTCTGAGAGAAATCACGACATTGAGGCCAGGGTTAGGATTGAGAGAGCCCTCATAGGAGCAGTTCCAGAGGAGATGATTGGCGCCGAATTAAGATGGTGCGTAGATAGGCTTAATGCCATATCCAAGGGATCCTCCGTACATGGGCTATCTCTGCTGAATCTAGCTACGTGGCATGCAAATCGGGGTGAGCTGATGATGGCTTTAGCCACACACTCTGAAATCTCGGTAAATAACGGCCATCCACTTGATATCAACTCCCTCTCAAGGTTGGAAGTAGGTAGAATTCTTAGCTCAATGAATGATTATGGCCCAGCAATGAGGCATCTATGGTCTGCAAGGTCGGGATTCATGGAATTGGGAATGACGCCCGAGGCTATTGCCACTTCTCTTGAATGGCTTGATTTAGCTCTTGATGAAATAAGTGATGATTCTCCAACAATGGCCTCCAGAATAGAAGAGGCGAGACCACGTCATGGGCCTGGGAATACCACTTTTCCTTCCAATCCATCCGATATTGCCTCTATTGTAGAATACTTATTCCCAATAGTAACTAATGATTTATCTGGGACCTCAAGATTGGACATAGGGCTAATCATTGAGGCTTCAGAGAAAATTAATAGACACGTTTGGAAGGAGGTCATAGCCTCCAGGAAGAATGAGATTCAGGACCCAAATCTCTTGGAAGTATTCCAATCGTGATCCTTCAACCTAGTGATCTCTTTCTCTTCCCAAGAAAGTCTTGTTGGCACCTCTACACACCACCCAACCTCCTCTATCGAAGGATCGTCAGATTCCCACGGTTCAGGGAACGGTGAATCATCTACCTCAACAAGAACGACTACTCCATCATCTATCAGTTCATTATCATAGGATATTGCAGTTCCAAGTAAACCAGTCTCTTCATACAACTCCCTCAGGGCCGCCACATCCCATCCCTCATCATCGTGGATAGTCCCTCCAGGAAGCTCCCAACCCCTTTCTTTGTGTAACACCATCACCCAAGGACTCCCAAAATCCTCTCCCTTGGTGGAATAAGTCCAGCATAATACGAACATTATTGTCCCCTCAGTTTCTCATGTAACTCCTGATTAATCTCAAGAGCTCCTTCCACTCCCTGGGCGGCCATCCGCCTAGACATAAAGAAAGCTTCAGACAACTTCCCCTCGCTAACCAATCCCTTAACAATTTCAATAGGGTCTTCGACAGTATCGTCTTTCACCTCCTCATACGAAATATCAGGAGTCGCCATATCTTCCATCTTCCTGAGGAAATCAATTCTCTGTTCTATTCCCGGGGACTTCCATTTTCTCTTGTTATTCCCATCCAGCTCATCCTCCATCCTGGTTCTGAACTCATCTCTGACTTTTTTACTGGGGAAACAAACTTGAGCCTGATCATAGCAAAGCCAAGCATCACTGTACTCCCTCCTCCTCTCATGCATCCTTCCTAATGATGCCCATGCTTCATGATTAGTCGGCCTCTGTGCTAGGATAATCTTTGAAAGACGTATAAATTGGTCTTCGTCACCCGAATCTCGAATTCTCTCAATCCTTCTTGAAAATAACAGATTCGCTCTCCTGTCTCTAAGGTCGAGCTTACCAGTCCTCTCAAAAAATTCGGTTAGGACATCATTAGATTCACTGGCTATCCTCCACCATACGTCCGGATCAAGAGGATCGGCTTCCAGGGACGCCAGAAGCAAGTTGTATCCCGCGCTCAAAAAATCGATATGTTCCAATTGCATGAGTTGCTCTGGCTTCCTCCCAAGCACTGAAAATAGATCTTCTAGCACAGATCTTATCCCTTCGGAGTCCCCGACTAGGGTTTTTACCCTCACTAGGACTTTCCAATTTTCAGGATTAGTAAAATCATGTAATACCGCCTGCCTGGCGCTTTGCTCTCCCCACTCCAGGTTTACCAAGCGCTCTTGTATTACCTGGCCTTGATCATCCAATGCAAGATTGACATACTTCTGAGATTGACTTCTATGCCTGTCCCCCAGGCTCCTCCTGGGGTGTTGCAGACTATCTGCAATATCTAGGTTTGACATATTGACCTCACAGGACCGATTCAAAGGGAGACTTATCTGA
>CAXHFM010000083.1:0-5510 GCA_964016345.1 uncultured Candidatus Poseidoniales archaeon
CCGGAAACCTCTCTCTGGCCTCCAAGTCAGGGCACGAGGAAGCGCTTGAGGAAGTCGGCCTATCGGGATTCGAGGGTAGAGCTGTCGAGAACCTATCAGGGGGAGAAGGCCAGAGGGTGGCACTAGCCAGAGCCCTACTCGCTGAGCCAGACGTACTTCTACTGGATGAGCCCTTCAGCGCTTTAGACAGTGACTTATCCGTAAGATTGTTGAAAGATGTACGCCAGCTCCTCAAGAAAAGAAAATGCCCTGCTATCCTTGTGACTCACAACCAACAAGAGGCCGAGATGTTCTCTGACAGAATCCTGGAAATGTCAGGTTAGGTAACAATCGGTCAGTTCTTGACCTCATCCATGGTCGCCATTGTGTGGATGAGGACCTGCCATTGAGGATTCTGAGGCCTTGGAAGGGCGTCTGGAGGCCAATCTGGTCACGCAGGGAGTCACTGGGGGGCTTCTCATTCCTCATCTCCATCTTCTTCGTTGGCATGTTCTCCATAGGTGCCCCCTACTTCATCTCGAACAACATCGCGGCGCAATACCTCGAAACAGTGTGGGACCCCGAGATTGCCCTGGACAGGAGCCTTCCCGTGATCAACTGGATGATTATCCCCTATGTCGCACTGTACCTGTTCTATCCCGCAACACTGGCCCTAGCCCCCAGGGACGACAGGGGGAGGATGGAGCTGGCACTGGGCGTCCAGGGCCTGTTCATGGCCACGATGTTCTGCGTGCTTTTCTTCCTCCTCCTGCCAGCTGAGATAGACCTCAGGGACCAGTTGGACACGCACTGGGAGGCCAATCCCCCTAACTGGCTGGAGGAGGCGATGTTCACGTTCATACACGTCTCCGACAACCCCTGGAACGCATGGCCCAGCCTGCACATCGTCCACTCTTCCCTACTAGCCAGGCTCATCACTCACTGGGTCCAGAGGGACTATCACGAGAGTCGTTTCTCCAAGCCCTTCTTGGTACTTCTCTGGATCGAGTGGGCACTGCTCTGTGTCAGCATAATGGCTACGAAGCAACACTATCTGTTCGATCTCGTCACAGGGCTGGTAGTCGCTTTCGTATTCTGGAGGATGTTCACCAAGGTCATCGACATGGTCGAAGACAGAGGCCCCAACAAACTCGCATCTGAGTCAGGCTGGAGCGACTAGTTGTTGTACACCAGTGGAAGGAAGGAATTTGCAGCTGTCTCACAAGCGTTTGCAACATCATCCATCCTCTGTAAGACTCTGTACATATGCATAGCCGCTAAAGCATCGTCATCGCCTTCTGAGAACACGAGTGACGCGGCCCTCCCCTCGACTAGATCGGCCTCGTGCTCAGCCAGGTTGACCTGATCTACCAGGCTACCAAGCTTCTCCCTACCGGCTCTGGTGTACCCAGATAGTGTTAGGTCACGAAGGGCAGTTACTGACTCCTCGTACAGGGATGCAGTCTTCGCCACTGACTCGCCCATCTCCTTCAGGGCGGACCTAGCCTCAGCATTATCGTAGAGTGGCCTGAATGAAAGCTGCTCAGCCACATTCTGGGCATAGTCGGCAATCCTGTCCTGCTTGCTCAGCATCTCCATGAAATCCTCTGACCTTAGAAGCAGGCTCCACTGTCCCGAACCAATCTTCTTCCTTAGGTCGTTCTTGATATTGTCAGCATGAAGCTCCGCTTCGACCGTCGCCTCTATCTCCTTATCTGGATTTTTCCCATCAGCTGCCGTATTGACGGCAGTTAGCATGTGCCCAACGGTTTTGTTGACCGCCTCTGCATGAGTGTGGAACAACTCGAAGTAAGTCGGCGCGCCAGTCTCCTTCACACTCGCATCGGCAAGTGCGTCCTCTACGTAGATCTCGTCCCCACTGGTCTTCCAGATGACGTATCCAACACCAGCCAGTGCTATTGGAATCACGACTAGTAGCTTGATCGGGTCCGAAGCCACAGCGACGAATATCACGATGGAACCGAAGCCAGCGGCTGGGAGGCTAGCTACCCAAGAAGCGAATATCTTGCCGAAGACCCTGAAGTCGACCGCCTTCGCACCTCCCGCAAGTCCAACCCCGACCACTGCACCAACCAGTGTGTGTGTCGTCGAGACAGGCACTGCCAGGAAGGGCATTGAGAATATCAGGATGGTCGTAGCAGCCCCGAACTCAGCTGCGAATCCTCTGGTCGGAGTGATGTCAGTGATCTTCTTGCCGATGGTATCCATGACCCTCCATCCCCATGTCATGACGCCAATTGCTATTCCAGCGCTACCAAGAAGTACCAACCAAGTAGGCACGTCAGCCTTGGCTGTTAGCTCTCCCCCACTGGATAGGATCTGATAGACGGCCGCCATTGGCCCGATAGCGTTCGATCTGTCGTTGGCCCCATGGGCGAAAGCGACGTACGCGGCTGTAATCACCTGCAGCCAAACGAAGATCTTCTCGACTCCGTGAAAACCGTCGTCCTCTCCCTTGAAATCGTAGTTCCTGAGAATATAACCCAGTATTCCTGCGGCGATAACTGAGATTACTCCAGCAAGTATGATGCTGTTGATCGGAATCCAAGCTCCTTCGTATACGGCATTCAAACATTCATCAGCGATTATTTCTGCATCAGATGGGCAAGTAGGTGTAAACGGGTTAAAAGAACCGTTCTCCTTGACGGGGAGCCATTCGTACTTGTCGGATACCCAACCATTGGACTCTGCCCTGCTGAAGAATCCCTTCAGGGCCTTGAACTGGAGGGCGAGTCCTAGGACGAAGAATGTCGGGATGGCCAATACTGGCGCTAGCCACCTGGATCTTGCAATGGGGTCCTTCGCCTCCAGAATAGTCTCTCTAACTATGAAGAATGTGAAGAACGCCAGCAACCCTCCCATCAGGGGGCTCGCGACCCACGACATCACGACCTTCCTGATGACCTCCCAGTCAATCAGGGAGGTGTCATGCTGGACCTCCAGAACCAGGCCGACCCCGACGATTCCGCCGATGATACTGTGGGTCGTGGAAACAGGCAGGCCGAACCTAGTGGCGATAGTCAGCCAGACGGCCGCCGCCATCATAGCGGCAATGAAAGCGTACATGAGATCGTTTGCGAAGTCATCCGTGACGGTCTCGAAGTCAACTGACAGAATTCCCTTTCGGACGGTGTCGGTAACCGCATCACCAGCGAAGAATGCCCCTGCGAATTCGAATATCGCCGCGATGATGACCGCTTGCCTGAGCGTTAGTGCTCTAGAGCCGACAGAAGTGCCCATTGCATTGGCTACATCATTAGCCCCTATGTTCCATGCCATGTAGGCACAAACCACCAGAGATACAATCAGGACTAGAGTCATTATCGGTTCCATATGGACTTTAGCGAAATATATCTAGTATATTGATTAAAAAATATATTGAATATATAGTTTAGTTGATTTTCGCTACACTACTCTAAATAAAAAACTATTTAGTTAGACCTGTAGTGGACATAACGTGAGCCGAGGAAAGACTCCGAAGTCCGAAATTAGAAAAGTTCAACTGACAGGGGGCTCGACATACATAGTTAGCCTACCCAAAAAATGGGTCAATGAACACGGTCTCGTTGCGAAGGACCAAGTCAGGATTGAATGGCGACCTTCAGGTACCCTGAGGATTGTGCCTGAGGCAACGTCATTAGTCAGAAGGAGATTGGTTGAGTTAGACCTCAGCAAGATTCCAGATGAAATGGTCTATGATCACTTAGTCGGTTCATACCTGGCGGGCTCGCAGGTAATTAGAATAAAATCGAAAAAGGGTTTCGATAGGAGTCTTAGGAGAACATTCAGAAAATTCATCAATTCCACCAGAGGGGTGGAGATATCCGCTGAGACGGAATTCAGCATGGAGATGATCAATCTTCTCAATCCCTCAGAAATGCCTCTTTATTCCAGTCTGAATAGGATGTACCTCCTGATATCCAGTCAGATCAGAGATGTCATAGATGTGCTGTCAGGAGGGGACAAAGAAACACTCGAAGACTGTCACGAAAGGGAACAAGAGGTTGATGCAATAAGACTACTCCTGGAGAGGCAAGTCGGCCAGATACTGGAATCCGCCAGTATCGAAGACTCGCTGGGGACCTCAAGGTGGGAAGCCTCCGAGATTGGGAAAGTCGTCAGGTCATTGGAAAGGATGGGGGACCACTCATATGCACTTTGCAAACTTTCCTTGAATAGGTCTGACGACTCTCCAATCTCAATAAATTCCGTACCGATGTCGTCAATACAAACCTGGAAATCCTCAATTAAGTTGTTAATTTCAAACCTAAGGAGAAGAAAAATTTCAGAGATTCATACGGCCAAAGAACAACTTATTGCCGCTATAAATGATTTGGACGTTTTTGAAATTGACTTGGTTTCGTCTGAATTGGATCCTTCTGAAGTATTGTTTTTGGTTCGTTTTTCTGAATCAATTAGAAGGATGTGTGCTTATTCAATAAACATGGGAGAAGAGCTTCTCAATATTCAGTCGCACAGGGACTCTATAGAAATTACACAGTGAATGTATATCGGATACTACTCCGGGACTATATAGACAATATATCTTCTATCCGTCTATAGCAAAGTCATTGGCAGGTTCGGTTGAGAATCCCAAATGATGCACCCAATATTAGGATCTCATGCTATCGAGGGGGACAGCGATAGCAGGGAGGTAATCGCTGTATCGATGCCTGCTTGTCTTGGGTGGATACAGTTTCCCCGAGAGGGCCATCTCCACCACCTCCTGCTTCGTCAGTGAATCCAAGTCGCTCCCCGGCCAGATGTCCAGCTCGATTCCTTCGTCATCCAGGTAGTCGACCCTGATGACTGGAAGGCGGAGCAAGCCGATCCTGAGCCCCACGTGGTACCTGTGGTGGCCATCGAGGATCGTTCCGGTACGCCCATCCACCAGCAGGGGCTTGGTGTATGCGTTCCAACGGAGTGTTATGTCGTGCAAGGAGTCCACGTTGCCGGGCTTGACCTCCTCATGGGGCTTCAGCCATGAGATGGGCACCAGCTCGACTTCCACATCAGTCCCGAGGGGTGCTCGTTGAAATCATTTCGCGTGGTCCACACCAGTTAGGTCATCCGATTATTCCGTAAACTGCCTCGGTCTGAGTCAGGTAGACCAAGAGCCCCAAACCAGCGAAGATCATCATCCAAGAGCCAGTCGCCTTGACCACCCCGGTGGATCTCCTCAGGAAGCTGATCATAGCCTGCCTCCCCATTCCGACAAGTACCGTTACCATCACCATGAGCAAGGTCACAGAGAGGATCAATCCGCCGAGGCCAGCCACGAAGGCCCCCTCGCCCACAACCGCCAACCATGCCACGAACGGGAAAACCGCGGCGGCCGTACAATCCACTGACGCGGCGGAGTAGCCTATTCCCCACAGGAACATGTTTCTCCGTGGTGTGAAAACCTCATCGGACTCCACCGTCTGGTACCTGTCCAACCACCTCTGCACGAAAGACATCATCTCACTGGTCCACCCAAGAAGCATCAGGCTGCCCAGTACCACTAGCAG
>CAXHFM010000084.1:0-5441 GCA_964016345.1 uncultured Candidatus Poseidoniales archaeon
TGTGTATAAGAGACAGGTGTAAAGCCTCATCACAGTTTCAGAGAATGGATGCTGGCCAGTCACAACAACGGTTTCGAACAACTCACACTAACGCCTAACACCCCGGTTGAGAGCTCCTGGCAAGTCCCACTCAGTGCTGTCAGGGCTAGTGGGGGATACACCCAGTTCGAGAATTTCTGGCCCGTTTTTGCCTTGATGGACGGCCCTCACACCTCATACAACAACTTCCTTTCTGCAGTAGATCTGGACATGATTCCTCTGGTTGACGTAGGAGTAGACGAAATAACAATCTCAAATAGAAATGGTAATTCAGGATTCGTCACAGGAGATATACTAGATCTCACTTGTAGGGTTTCCAACAATGGAGTAGAGGAATACGAAGGAGGGGGCCAATTAACAATCAGTTGGATGGACGCTCTTTCCGAGATAGAGATATCTACATTCAATATTGGCGATTTACCAGTAGGTGATTCCCAGACATACGACGCTTTCTTGGATACCTCCGAGATAGATATTAGTGCGCTAGGATCGACCACAATCAGGGCGAAGATTTCTGGAAATGCTGGAGACCGTGCACCTTCAAATGACTTGGCAGACGCCGCCGCGCTTCATGACATGCCACCAACTGCCAGCCAGCCTTCTTCAAGTAGCACAACTTCTGTAGACAGAGGTTCAGCAGTCAGCTTCGAGGTCTCTGCAATCTCCAATGACTTGGTTGATGACATCAATACAATGCAGCCCACTTTGCAGTATTCTCCCTCTTCCTCTTCATCATGGAGCAATGATTGGGTCACCAACCACGCTATCGTCGGCTCAGGGGATAACGCTAGGCATTCATTTGACATCGATACTCCTCTGGACGCTTCATTGGGGCACTATGACCTAAGGGTAAAATGGACTGACTCGTCTGGACAGACAAGTGACTGGCTAACTTCAGAGAACGCTTTCTATCTACAGAACTCCCTCCCAAGAGTACTTGGCAATAGCGATATGACATACGCCGGGGTCCCCACTGTTAAGGTACAAACCACTGAGATGGTATCAGTGGTCGGGCTGGTTTCCGATGCTGAAACCTCACTCTTTAACCTAGAAATCTCAAGCTCCGAGCCAGAGTTCTTGAGGTGGAACCCATCTTCTCTCGAAATAGAGGTAAGATTCGATAACCTGTTGCTGGATAGCCAAGGCTCACCAATACCTCAGGGTATACAAATTACCGTTAATGACGGAGATGAGGATAATACTGGAATGATGATGTTCAACGTTGTAGAGAACGGTGCTCCAAGGTGGTCGTCCATACCAATCCAGTCCTTCCATGAAGGAGGGTCCGCCAGTCTAGGCCTAACTGACTATCTCTCCGATACCAACAACAACGGCCAAGTGGTTCCAGTATCAGGGGTGACGGTGGAAATATTATCGATATCTGACGAAAATCTCGTAGAAGCAAGTATTTTCGGTCAAACTATCAATGTGAACTCAATTGATGATGACTCAAACGGACTAGTCGAGATCTCCCTCAGAGCTAGTGACGGCGACAAGACCTCTGATACAACTGTGACATTCCACGTCCTGAATGTGAATGATGCACCCACAATCGATACTTCAGGTATTGATGATGTGGTACTCAAGTTAGGAGTTACCACTGAGATAGACCTAATCAGCAGAATCACGGACATAGATGACCCAGACGAAGAGATCTGGATAACCGCGACTAGCTATTATCCCGGCGCCGTATATTACGACCCAATAACAGGGATCATGTCCGCGGACTGGCCAGAGGAAGGCTCAGACAGTATAAAAATCACAGCCCAGGATAGCCATGGGGCATCATCAACTGTCTCACTAACCTACACAATAGTTGGTGATATCCCACTCGATTGGGAAGGAAACTTCGAAGTGGAGATAGATTCATTCGACATCGGTTCTACTCCTACTGTGGTAATCTCAAACATAGGTGAAGAGACACTGACAGATATCAGGGTCACGTGGACAGTCTGTAACAAGATAACAGGGATATGCCACAGTGCCGGTTCCTCATTCAGTTTGGGGCCATTCATAATTCTTCCAGTCACCGGAATTGGTCTTAGTAACGGGGATTACTTCACGCTGAGTGTCCAAGGAGTGGATGAAAACGGCTTCGATAGGAGGACCCCGGAGCAGATGAAGTACGATGCTGTATCCGCACAACAAGACGATCAAAGCCAATCTTCAGGGGACCAGCCCAGTGAAGATGGCGATTCTTCTGATATCATTTTCATAGCTGGAGCTTTTGTAGTGGTTCTGATTTCTACAGTTGCCATAGTCATAGGTACCAGCTTTGCCTCTAGGAGGGGCCCGAGTAGGAACTCTATCCTCCATCAGGAACCCCAAACTGTAATCGATAGTCCGCCCTTTACTGCTAATCTCCCAATCCCTCTCAAGAGTTCGGCTCCCCCTCCTCCGCCAATGATCGCTCCTCTGCCCCCAGGGGGACTTCCTCCGGGCTGGACCATGGAACAGTGGCACTATTATGGCGAGGAGTATCTTGAAAAATTCTATGGAGACGTAAATTCTAGGGATAGATGAGGCTCCCTTTTTTTCCAACGCCATTAACGCACCTTCAAGAAGGTGCTATTGTCAGGTCAGTGTGAGGCATGCCCATGGGAGATGACGATCAGACCAACTCAGATGACAAGTCAGATGTCAATGAGTATCTCGATACGTGGGAAGAAGGACCAGCGTTTGGTGTCGGTGAAGACAAGGATCCTATATGCGATGTTCCTGTTGAAGAGTGGGTTTTAGACCTGAAGGTGTCCTCCACAGAAGAGGTTCCCATACCAGAGAATCTCGTAGATCAAGTAATCGGCCAAGAGGCCGCTTCCATAGTGGTGAAGAAGGCCGCTGAGCAAAGAAGGCACATGATAATGGTCGGTGAACCGGGAACTGGTAAATCGATGCTAGCTAGATCGATGACAGAATTTCTACCTAAGGACAGCATGGAAGATGTTCTGGTCTACAGGAATACGGAAGACGAGAACGAACCTAGGGTCCGTACAGTTCCCGCAGGCAGAGGTTCTGCCATTATTTCTGAAAGGAAAGCCCAGATTAGGATTCAGCGGGAGAGGACGAATAGGACCCTCCTGTTTGTGGTAATGGTCATCGGTGCCGCGCTTCTTCTAGCAGTATTGCAGACAGGGGATATTATGACGCTAATTTTTGGAGCTTTCTTACTGATTTTTGGATACTTCTTCCTTAGGACCAGACTCACAGCGGGAGATGAGTCCAACATACCAAAACTCCTCATCAAGAGAGGTAGAAATGACGATCCGCCATTCATTGATGCTACCGGTACTCTAGCGGGAGCCCTTCTTGGCGATGTCAGACATGATCCATTCCAGTCAGGTGCTGATCTAGCTACCCCGGCTCATGAGAGAGTCGAGCCAGGGGCTGTCCACAGGGCTAACAAGGGAGTACTCTACATCGATGAGATTAGGATGCTCAGGATGGAGGAGCAACAAGCACTATTGGTGGCAATGCAAGAAGGGGAGCTGTCTATCAGCGGGCGCTCCGAGAGGTCCTCTGGGGCACTCACCAAGTCAGAGCCGGTTCCCACTAACTTCATTCTTGTAGCCGCAGGAAATCTCGATAGCATCCAACAGATGCATCCGGCCCTTAGGAGTAGAATCAGGGGATATGGTTACGAAGTTTATGTGAATACAGACATGAGGGATACCGAGAGGAATAGGAGAAGACTAGTGCGGTTCATCGCCCAAGAGGTCAAGAATGAGAAGAAGAAGGAGTCTGGTAGAGCAATACCTCACTTCAACAGGGAGTCGATAGGTCTCATTCTGAAGGAAGCCCAGAGAAGAAGCGGTAGAAGAGGCAGGCTCTCACTGAGGCTAAGGGAGCTCGGAGGATTGGTGAGAATTGCTGGCGACTTAGCATCAGAGGAAGGTGCCGAGCTGGTGAGGGCTGAACACATATCTAGGGCCAGGGCAATTGCGAAACCACTTGAACAGCAAATAGCTGACAGATATCTAGAGAGGCAGTCGGAGTATGCAATGCTTGTAAATCGTGGAACCAGAGTTGGTAGGGTGAATGGACTAGCAGTGCTTGGTGCCGACAGTGGCCTTTCTGACTTCTCAGGAGTGGTGCTCCCAGTCGAGGCTATGGTCACACCTTCTCAGGGTAGATCTGGCCAGGTAATAGCGACTGGAGGACTTTCAGATTTGGCCAAGGAGAGCGTAACTAACATCAGTGCAGTGGTCAAGAAGCTTACTGGTAAAGATATCAAGGATTTCGATCTGCATGTCCAATTCCCAGGTACTCACAACGTTGATGGAGACAGCGCTTCGATAACAATGGCTACCGCCATCATTAGTGCATTCGAAGGAGTACCCATTGAGCAGAATCTAGCGATGACCGGGTCCCTCTCCGTTAGAGGCGAGGTTTTACCTATAGGGGGAGTCACTGCTAAGATCGAAGCTGCCGCTAAGGCAGGTATTGAAACAATAATCATCCCAAGGTCAAATCTTCAAGACGTCCTCATAGATGAGAAGTATGAGTCAATGGTAACTATACTGCCGGTTGACTCCCTCGACGAAGTATTACAGTATGCTTTGGTCGGTGCAGAAGAAAAGGTAACCCTTGTCGAAAGACTCGCGAATGTAATCGATACTTTTTCGGCTCCGCATGACAGACAGCCTTCTGCCTGACCGTTCTAACTAAGTCCCCCCTCCTCCACGCATGGTGGGGCAGACAATGGTGAAGATGGCAGTCATCGCACATGGCGGAGCTGGACCTGGTCCTAAAAGACAAGAAAATCTACAGAATGCAGTAGAAGTAGCCGTCGAACTTCTCCTATCAGGGGCTTCCGCAATAGAGGCAGCAGTCGAGGCCTGTGTTGTTCTGGAGGATGACCCGGTATTCAATGCTGGAACCGGGGGGGTCTTCAGGAATGATGGCTCAGTCCTACTAGACGCGTCCATACAGACCAGTGATGGCAGAGTAGGTTTTGTCATAGCGATGCCAGACACTCCAAACCCGATACGAGTTGCCGCTGCCCTTCTGGACGAGCCTATCAACGGCCTCACCGGCTTAGGGGCGAGAAAATGGGCCGATAATAGAGGGTTTGCGAATGGGCCTGTCGAGGGCAGGGGGCCAATAGAGGGAGACGGAGATACCGTCGGCGTCATTGTCAGAGACTCATCGGGAGCAATGGCATGTGCAACTAGCACCGGAGGCTGTAGTCACAGGCCACCTGGGAGAGTAGGGGATGTCCCCCTCCCCGGATCAGGATTCTGGGTGGATGAAACCAGATCAGTAGCCGCGACGGGAGAGGGAGAGGAGATCACGAGGGCCCTTCTGAGCTATAGGGTCAGTAGAAGGGCAGAATCTCAGCAATGCGACTCACTAATGGATGCGATGCATTGGGGCCTGAACGAGCTGATACCGCACGATGCGCC
>CAXHFM010000085.1:0-5437 GCA_964016345.1 uncultured Candidatus Poseidoniales archaeon
TGCACGTAAGTCTCGTGGGCTCGGAGATGTGTATAAGAGACAGGTCCCAAGGTTGGCAGGGATAGTACATCACCCCATATTTACGGTCTATTGAGATAGTATGGTTTAGCCAATGTGAGGTAAGTGTCGTTTTTCCACAGCCAGCGATTCCTGAAATGGCTAACAATGGAGTTTTGGATGAGAGCCAAGAGTCGAGTATTTCTTTCTCCGCTAACCTTCCATGTATCTCTCTGGTTACAGGTGGAAGATTTCGATAGGTAGAATAGGCACCAGATAGTAGGTTTGGAGAGGTTGACTTTCTCTCTGGCATCGTTATGATAGCACCAAATCTTATATCTCCGAAATTGAGTACTCCCTCATGTTGGGCGTGCATCAATACTTGTAACAGTGAGAGATTGGTTTCGAGCTTTTTTGCAGCTTCGTCTGCCCTTATTTCCAATAACCTTCCCTTCTTTCCCCTCAATAAAACCGTGGTAGTTCTTAGATTAGAAATCCTCTGCCTAGCTTCCAATCTTCCATCTTCAGTTAATTGCCATGTCTTTTGACGGCGATCCTCGCCTCTGACACTTCGAGAGTGCTCAGAGACAAAGCCTTTGGACATGAGCTCTCTCATTGCACGAGAGACATTTGGAGGATGCATCGCACATACCTCAGAAATTCCTGTCCTTGTTACTTCACTTGTTACAATGTAATGATCGGCTTGATGGTCTTGTTCCCATAAGTGGAGCATGATCCTATCTATGACAGGGATACTGACACGGGGGATACCGTCCGACATGGTGGTTCCGAGGACGCCTCTCGCATCAAGAGTTTGGAATTCGATTTATTCCACACACTGAGGATATGGCTGTTGCATAGGAGGGAGGAATAGATCTGAGCATCCCCTGTCAAGAGATGGTAAAGAAAGAATGCTTTCGCTCCCTAATGAAAGAGAAACGGGAAATGTTGAAACCGGGCTAGGGACATAATCCTCGCCGGTCTGACTGATTACCAGACGAATGCCATCTCCCTCTGGTACTACAACATCCATTCCAAAGAACTCCATCTTTGCCAGAACCATCTGTCCTGGGGCTAGAGGGCTTCCTTGATCCCCTCCTCCATGAAACCGTAGATCCATTACAGCGTGTCCCAGATGCATGTCAGAGCTCGATTGAACCATCTCTACGAAGAGATGCCCGCTGGTGGAAAATGGGGAAATAGTAGCCTCGACATGAAAGGTGGGAGTTCCAACTATTCTAGTCAGTGATTCAAATTCGGGGCATTCAATCATCAGATTAGAGGTAGTAGTTATCGTATCGCTGCCGCCAACTATTGAACATTCGTCCATCCCTATATTAATTGGGATCGCTTCAAGGGGGGGGTAGGTCTGCTCAACTCTCCAAGCACCCATATTGTCCTGCACCTCTGCAACTAGTCTTGGTTTTGGCCCCTTGTCTAACAAATAGAAGTCGAACCACTCCAACATATCGTCTGCCCAGTCCCACCTCAGGGTATATGGAAAGGCCTCTGCCCCTCTTCCAGATGACAGCGACGAGTGCCCGCTTTCTCGGTCTGGGTAATCATGTGCCCATTGACCGTAAAGTCCCTTCACATCAAAACCTGCATCTACAGACATTTGATGGGCAGGGAATGCCATATGGGGGTCAACATTCCAATCTTGTAGGCCGTGGATGATATATACCGATCCATTATATATTTCCAGAGCATTAGTGAGGAAATGCCTCTCCTCCCAATAATCGGATCCAGTCCATGCTAGATTATCTCCTGTCATGTATGCAGCTGGTCCTGCGTAGTATCCCTCGACATATCCCTCACAGGCATTCTCAATGTCACCATTGTCCCCATCCAAGCCAAATGAGCCGTATACTCCATTATGCATTATCGCCCCTCTTGCCTCCATACTGCCATTTCTCCACATCAAATCGTGTACCCCTATCAATCCAGACATCGGAACGATGGTAGCTAGATATTCGGATCCTGATGCGGCTGCATTCCAAGGTGTGCTTCCATCGTATGATTTACCGATTGCGCCTACCTTTCCATTGGACCATGATTGAGTCCCGAGCCAGTCTACTGCCGCCTTGATGCCTGCTTGCTCGTCATGACCCATCAGGTCCATACAATGATTCGATTGCCCTGTTCCAAAAACTGAAACCTGAGCTACCCCAAACCCGTGTGGGACGTAGTTCTCTATCAGGAATCTTCCCAGTCTGTCTGCGGGGGTGAGAGCATCGACGTCTCCATCATCATAATACGGACCAATCTCTGCAATAACAGGCACTTTACATTCTTCTAAAATGATGTCTAATTCAAAATCGCATCCCTCCATTACGGGAAGCCAGAGTCCAAGATGGACCTCTGCCCCTCCTGTGAGACCTGCTCCTCCATCAGAGACCATGATAGAAGGAACCGGTACGAAGATGGATTGGACCTCTCCAATTTGATATGACCCATTGATGGAAACCCTACTGAATACATCACTATTGGAATATATCATCTCTGATCGATCTTCTACTGCAGGAAGCCAATGGGTATTCTCAACAGGATTATCAATTCCTGATTCCGACCCCAGGCACCCTGATAGAGTTGGACTAACCAATATTAACACCAAGAATATGGTCACGACTCGCGGGAGCACATCCCTTTGGAGGGCGGGAGAACTCATCATAGATTCGGTTTATTGAGTCAGTTCAGCAGACCAGAAGTCGCATCTCTTCCACACTTTTTAGCTCAGCGAGATATATCTGTTCCATCGAATCATATAGATCGTCTGTTTGGTCAATTAGGGGAAGGAGTTCTGAATAAACTTCTGACGCCCTGACCTCCGTTTCAAGAGAATAATTCAACATTTCAATGTAATCTGTTGTGTGAATAATTGGATGAGGATCACGGTCTGTAACTGGAATTCCGCCCAATTGAACAATTCCCTTGCGAACAATATCAGCATGCTCTACTGACTCAGTCATCTCGTTGTTGAACATTGGTGAAAGTTGGAGTCGATTAATACCAGTTATGTTTGCGGCGTAATGTGCATACATATTCGTCGCTCTGAGTTCCCAAGCCAAGGCTTCATTCATCTTTTCAATTAGCTCTGTCACAATATCATCCTTTAGGGCAGGCAAAACTATTCTTATGTCAGTGTTGCTGTAAATCCTCATAGGATGGGAGTTATTAAACCAATCCAATGACTTTCTCTAATTCCCGCTAAATAAGGCTGTAAGGTATCGTTTATTTGAAGCCTTTAACAAATATTTCTCTGATTAAGGCTACGATGATCAACTATCTAGATTATGAGTGAGACACCTCTCTCAACTAGTATGGACGCTTACGATGAGCTTCTTGGAATACTCAAAGATATCGATATGATGGACCAAGTAAGAAGTCTTCTGGGCTGGGATCAAGAAGTCTTGATGCCTCCGAAAGGTGCTGAATTGAGAGGAGAACAAATAGCCTGGATCTCTAGGGAGTCACACAAAAAAAAGACTTCTCCTCGGATTGGAGAGTTATTGGACGAACTGGAAGAAAGAGTCGATTTAGGAGATATTCAGATTGCCAACGTTAGACTGGCCCGGGAGGCCTATGCCAAGGCCACAAGGCTACCGACTGAATTCGTCTCCGAATTAGCTAAGCATAATTCGAAATCTCTAATATCCTGGACTGAAGCTAGAAGGAAAAATGACTTTTCTATATTCAGGGATGACTTGGCTAAATCAATTGAGTTCGCGAGGGAGAAGGCAGACTACTTGGGATATGAAGATCTTCGATATGATGCTCTTCTCGATATCTATGAATCTGGACTCACGGTGTCTCGACTCGATCCTCTTTTTGAAGGCCTGAGAAACGAAGTGGCCCCATTAATCAGATCTGTTGCAAGAAATGGACAGAGACCGGATATAACATGGGTCACTGAGAACACATGGGAGCAGAAAGGTCAGGAAAGGCTTAGTCAGAAGGTTTCTGAGTCGATTGGTTTTGATTTTGAGGCAGGTAGACGGGATGCCTCGACACATCCCTTCTGTGGGGGACCAAATCCGGATGATGTAAGATGGACCACAAGATATAGCGAGACTGATCCATTTGGTTCCCTATACGGCTCTATGCACGAGACTGGGCATGGTACATACGAACAAGGAAGGCCTAGGAATCTTGACTTTCAACCCGCTGGTAAGGCCAATGGGTTGGGAATTCATGAGAGTCAGAGTAGGCTCTGGGAGAATCAAATAGGTCGCTCACTAGAGTTTTGTCAGTGGTCTCTGCCACTCTGGAAAGAGCAGTTTCCAGAAAACATGGAAGGCGTTGGAGCGGAGGATCTCTGGAGAGCAGTAAATCTGGTTGAGCCCAGTCTGATTCGTGTTGAAGCAGATGAAGCCACCTACAATATCCACATTATGATTAGGTATGAGGTTGAGAAGCTACTAATCTCGGGCGAATTGGAAGTTGATGAGCTTCCTGACATGTGGGACGATATGTATGAAGAATATCTTGGAATAAGGCCCAAAGATAGCTCATCAGGAGTACTGCAAGATATTCATTGGTCAATGGGGGCAATTGGGTATTTCCCGACATATACGCTTGGAAATCTGTATTCTGCTCAACTATTATCTGCAGCTAGAGAAGACTTGCCGGAGCATGATTCACAAATTAGGGGTGGTGACTTCTCCCCACTGCTGGATTGGATGAGGACAAAAGTGCACAAGCGAGGGAGTATTCTAAAGCCTGCTGATCTAATCAAAGAAGCCACAGGGTCCCCTCCCTCACCAGAGGCATTTGTTGATTATCTTGCTAATAAGGTGAGGGTTCTTTACTCAATTTGACCTGTCGATTATACGGAAGTACGATATCCACTTCCTCCATGGGGTATTTGTGGGAGACAGAAGACTTGCTGACGCTTCATCATTCATCAGGGATGTTGGAAGCAGTTGTAGTTCTATCTTACTTGACTCGGATACAGTCGTTGTTGGTTCAAAAGAAGGTGCCATTAAGTCATGGTCAATTGAGACTGGTATGCAGATACTAGGACTAGAGATGGAGGGTCCGATATCGGATTTGGCGGTTTCAGGTGAAGTCCTATTTGCCTCCTGTTCATCTAAACTAGTGGCCGTGAAGATACGCACAGGTGAAGTTTTGTGGAGTTCGCAACTGGAAGGTTCTAGCGATAGTGTGGCAATCTGGGATGGTTTTATTTGGGCACTATCTTCTGTTTATGAAATTGATATTTCTGATTACACCGAGTCAACACTTTGGAAATTCGATAGTCACGGCGAACTGATTGAAAGATGGTCATTCGCTGAAAAGGGGTGGCATATGGGAGTCAACAATGGCATAGAGATTGGGATAGGAAGGCCCTCTTGTGGTTTTATCAAAGTAGGCAGAGATGGAATACTGAACTATCTGTCTCTTATACACATCTCCGAGCCCACGAGACTTACGTGCATCT
>CAXHFM010000086.1:0-5420 GCA_964016345.1 uncultured Candidatus Poseidoniales archaeon
ACGCCTATGTTCGTCGGCAGCGTCAGATGTGTATAAGAGACAGCCTTATTTCTTATGATGTTAGTATAGCAACGAATCGACTCACTGAAAGCATCCGACCACTGCAGAGCTAACTCTACCTCTACATTACCTTTCTCGATTTCCTTGTCGCCTCTGATCTTTATCACTTCTGGATGTAAGACTTCTCTTCTTTCATTTAATTGCCTCACATATTCCGAAAGGCCCCCTTCATACAGGTGCTCTGACGTATGTTTATTCTCATCTCTCTCATCGGTAATTGTAATTTTTAATCCCGCATTCAGGAAAGCGGTCTCGCCTACTCGCGTATCCACTTCTTCGAAATCGAAGTCTGTGATATCAGTGAATATTGACAGATCAGGACGGAACGAAATCTTTGTGCCAGTATCGTCACAATTCCCGATTTCCTTCAATGCTTCAATTGGAACTCCTGCCTCATATCTTTGAAAATAGATTACGCCATCTCTGTGAATAGTCATTTCCATCCATTCTGACACAGCATTTACCGCCGAAACACCAACTCCATGAAGTCCACCCGATACTTTGTAAGAGCTATTGTCGAACTTTCCGCCCGCATGTAACTTGGTCATTATTACCTCGGCCGCAGATATTCCATATTCCTCATGAATGCCGACTGGGATCCCTCTTCCATAATCTCTCACAGAAAGTGAACCACCTTGATGAAGAGTGATATCAATTGAATCGGTGTGTCCAGCAAGATGTTCATCCACGGAGTTATCTACAACTTCCCAGATACAGTGATGGAGTGCAGAACCATCATGAGGATCACCAAGGTACATACCCGGTCTTTTTCTAACTGCCTCTAGTCCTTCAAGGACCTGTATGCTATCAGCATCATAGTTATTTGCCACTTTAATCAACCCGATTTCTTGAGGGTTCCTACGGAACCCTCAATCTAATTGATGTATTCTAGTGTTAGGTGGTTATTCAACTCTACTAGTATATTCCCTAATATCATTCAATTTCAACAGTTTATTTTCACGGCGAAATAAGCATATTGCCGTTCTTCTGGAAGGTCAATATTCTGCATTGGTCTAATATTCTCGATATTCAGATAAGGTCCAAGAAACATATTGGAGAATGGACTTTCTGTTTATACTAGGCCATATTTCAGGTTCAAACCTGCCTATCGCAACCTGAGATGAAGAAAGTGGATGGTGGTCTTATGCCATTCGAAGTTGAAAAATTATCGCAACTAGGCACACGACACGATTAAACAGAATCCTATGGTCGAAGTAGTACATGGAGATGCCACAGGTGTGCGTCGTGCTAAGCGGTCACACTGTGGATGAGATGCTCAAAGACGCTGCATTAGCAATGGCTTCAGGAGCTGATTTAGTAGAAGTCAGGTTAGATAATCTCTGGGTCCGTGAAGTAGAGATAGACGATTCAGAAGATGAACCAGAGACAAAAAGAAGAGCAAGAAAGGAAATTGAGTACGAGGCTCTCCCGCTGGAATCAGTAGATCTACATGAGGCACTATCTTCATTCAAACAAGGGATAGAACTCCCCGTAATATTGACATGCAGGCCTGAAAGACAGGGGGGTTACTATCCAGGGGATGAAGAGAGTAGAATAGAAGTTCTTAGAACCGCAATAAAAAGTGAAGTTAGTTGGGTAGATTTAGAGGTAGATATATCCCTCAAGGACAGAGATTCATTAATGGAAATAGCAAAAGGAAAAACAAAAGTAGTAGCTTCACACCACTCAGAAGAAGCCCCTCCTCCTGCAAATGAAATAATCTCTGAAATAGAGGATTATGTCAGCTATGGGGACATGGTAAAAATCTGCTATCCAATTTCCGGATCAGAGGGTGCCCTGAGGATATTCGAGGCCGCATGGGAGTTGAGAAGTTCCGAAATCAAAGCGTCCTTGATGGGAATCGGCCCAGGAGGGGACTGGGTGAGAATTCATGCACCTCTGCTGAATCAGAATTTCGTATATTCGACAATGCAGACTGGTTGGCACTTGTCTCACTCTGGGAAAATAAACGTATCAGATTTAGCTACAGCATGGAAACTTCTTGGTTACGCCTAATTGTTCGCAATATCCTTACTTTCACCATCTAAGTAGGGAAGGTCTCGGCTTTCTTCAAGTTCAATATTTTCTCTACCATTTGCCATGTATCTAGTGTGGATGATCATTGGTAGTATAATACAAGCAAGTGGCAGTGATCCAACCAAAAGAGTAGCAGTAAATTTAGGGATATTCAATCTTTCTTCAACGTCTATCAGAACTTCAATATCGATATCTCCACCGGTCGCTTCAGTGTTGCTATGCCTTCTATTGTCCCAGCCATCAATTACCAGATAGTAAAGGATTTCACCTCCTCCGAAGAAGCCCGATCCCGAGGAATCAATAGCGACCGAGAATTCGGTGTAGGTAGTCCCCTCATATGCATGAACATCTCTGAATGGAAGCCAGTCGTCCATGTCTCGCCACTCAACGGGAAGCTCTTCGAACGCTTCAAAGAATGAATCATCTTCTCTCAGCTCGTAACCAAGATTATACCTGTCCCAGTTAGGCTGAGTCATTAGATAGATGTCAGAGCTTGGATTCAAGGGAGGATCATCTTGATTGCTAGTTATGCTTATGCAAAATGAATACATGTATCCTGGAACGAGCTTCATAGATACTGCAGTGGCACTATCATTGTCAACAGTGAAGTCTACAAAAACATCAGACTGCAAGCTGTACAGTGGCCCTTCGTTATTCCAGAAAGAGTCTCCAACTGGCTCCAAAGAAATACTATTTGATGCAACTAAATCATTTACTGCTGGGACATTACAAGATCCACTAGATTGGGCTGAAGCAACCGGCGAAGATATTATCAATAGAGCGAAAAAAATTGGAGAGACTAAAGAAAGATTGACCAAAAATGAGAATGTTTTCTCCCCCTTCATAGGATCCACCTTAACGTCTCCTTGTTCTGATGGGGCGAACGTATCCTGATTCAGAGTCACGCCTATCTTCTTGAGAAAGGTACTTTGGCTGAGGAGGGGGCTTATGCTGATCCATACCGGGTAGGCCTCCATCGGCCTCAACCTCGTCGACATCATAGGTTTCCATCATCTCGTCAGCATCAAGTTCTTCTTCATCTTTCTGCCTCATAATAATCCAACCTAACACCAACACCAGTCCGACAAGAGCAAGAAGTCCACCGCTCTCCTTGTTGGGGACTATGTCCTCCCAAGTTAGATCAGAAAGCGACTTTGGGACGTATTCGTCCTCAGTAGATAATACAGTAATCACGTAATCTTTGAGTGCGCATACATTTACGGCATCACAAACCTGCAAAGTAATCTTAATTTCACCCTCTTCGTCCCAGTTTAGAGGATTCCAATCCCAGTCATTCCTATAGTCGCCATCTCCATTGGAATCTATGTTGGCATCCAAATCCCATCTGACAACTAGATTTCCTGAAAGCGACCTGTCATTGTCGTTCACAGGGTCTCCATCTCCATCCGAATCAACGGATGAGTCCATATCCATCCAAGCCACGAGGCCATCTTCTAGATCTTGATCGAATACACTGTAATTTAGGAGAATAGGATCTCCAACATTGACGTAATCGGATGAAACAGGATTGGTAGTTAGAATTTCAGGAGTTTGGGAGACAAGAACAAGGATATTGGTTGAGTTAGTCTCGCCCCCCTCGAATCCATCTACAACGGTGAGAGTAACAATGTAGGTGCCAGGGATGGAATACTGGTGCCAGACTATCGCCCCCTCGACTTGAGGCGTTGCATCACCAAAATCCCAAATCCATCTTGTTATTCCATTCCAATCCTCACTGCTGGAGTCCACAGATGATTTGCCAATGAACACGGGGTCCGAATCATAACTCCTCGAGCCATCAAATTTCATTAGACTGTCTGGGGAGACGAATGCATCACCTTCCTCAGTCTGAGGGACTTGCCAAATTATCTGCTCATCCTCTTCTGGCTCTCGTTCTAGAATAATGTCATCGACACTTGGGCAGGAGAAGTCTATCTGTGGAATAGGTAGCGGATTTTCTATCCTAAGAGTGAATGACTTCAGTGCAGACTCTAGACCAAGTATATCTGTGACAGTAAGAGTTACTGTGTAGAGTCCCGGATCCATGAATGTGTGGCTGACAGAAGATACATTCTGGATAGGATCATCTAAATCAGAAATCGTCCAATGTGTCAACAATTGGGATGAGTCCCCATCCGGATCGAAAGAGTAGCTAGTAAAGGTGTATGTGGTGTCTACATTTCCATCTGCCGGCCTAGAGAATACTGCAACAGGCCTTTGATTGATCACATTTACTTGAAGAATTGCGGATGTTGAATTTCCATCATCATCTGTTACGGCAATGGTAATATTTTTCATTCCGGGGGTCAACCAACCAACTGTTGGATTCGCATCATTAGATGAAGTCTGAGAGTAATCTGATGTCATAGTCATCCCGCCTCCATCAAGATTGACGCCCTCCTCGAAAGACCAGTCATAGTCTACAATCATGCCATCACTATCCGTGAAAACAGTGGGAAGAGTTAATGGAGTCAGGGTGTAAGTCTGTAGCGGAGAGTCATAAATCTGCTGAGGAACTCTATTTAGGATCTTAATGAAAATCGTATGCTCGACATTATGAATGCCATCACTTACAAGTAAAGAGAGAGTATATACAATTCCTTCAGCACTTCCATCGACCCAAGAATGACTGGATTCATAGAGCCCTATCCCTGACTGGATTTCGCCATCTCCCCAGTTCCATTCGAAGTATAATTCCTCTAAAGGAAGATTATCCGTGGTTCCCAGAGCAGAAAACATAACTTGCTGATTGGTTAGTAAAATCAACTCTTCCGGTACTACGACTCCCTCAACTGAAATTTCAGGAACTGGGTCACTAGTATCTTCAACTACCACGGACCAAGTTTGTGATTCTGAAAAGTATCCCCCTTGATCCATCACCGTTAGGACTACAGGATAAACGCCTGGATTCATGTATTGATGGACAGGATTCTTCAGAGTAGAGGATACATTATCACCTAAGTCCCAGTAGTATGCAATGGGCGTCTCGTTCTTTGAAAAAGATCCATTCTCCATACCGAAACCCCACTCATCGTATCCCGACCCGAACATGTTTACAGGTAACCACGTCTGTGTTGAGTTTGTAGAGACGGAAATAGATGCAACCGGCTTCAGGTTAGTTAAGTCAATCGGCAGAGAGAAAGCCTGGTCAACTAATTCGGATGTGACATCATTTATGCTCACTCCGAAAGTCCATTGCCCGGAATAAGGAGGGGTAAACCAAACACTCTTTTCGGTAGACACACTATTGCCCGCAGTTAATGAGAACACTTTCGTGTCTGTCTCTTATACACATCTGACGCTGCCGACGAACATAGGCGTGG
>CAXHFM010000087.1:0-5357 GCA_964016345.1 uncultured Candidatus Poseidoniales archaeon
CACGCCTATGTTCGTCGGCAGCGTCAGATGTGTATAAGAGACAGGCTTAGTTGCCTGGACACGAGGTAGAGCATTGCGACGATTCCTATGCCAGCCCCTGCGAACGGCAGAGTGTCTGCTTGGACGTTGTCTAGGAACGAAGGCGTGGCTTGGTTATCCCCCACGCCGTCACCGTTAGCGTCGAACTGCTCGGACGGATCCCACTGGAAGTGGTCCTCCCAGTCCTCGCATGTAGTGCAGACGCCATTGGCATCCAGCGTGTAGACAGCCGCGTCGGGCACACCGTCGTTATCGTCGTCGGGATCTAAGGAGTTGCATATGCCGTCTCCCTGGATTACGTCGTCAGCTGTTCCGTACTCCTCATCCGCGCCTGGTCCGATGGTCTCGTTGTCGATTGGCATCTCGTTGGCATTGGACGGGTTTCCGAATCCGTCATCAGCGGTGCCGATTATTCCGTCAACGCCCCTTAGGCACAGGTCCTCGGTGATATCTAGCCAACCGTCTCCATCGTCGTCGGTATCTGAGTTGTCGCCCACTCCGTCGCCATCTAGATCGTTGGTCTCGTCCGGGTTCATTGGGAACACGTCGTCTAGGTCTATGACCCCGTCGTTGTCATCATCCTGGTCGACAATGTCGCACTGGCGGTCCCTGTCGTTATCGGCAGGGACAGAGAGTGCGTCCATTGGGTCAGTGCCACAGTTTGGCTCCTCTATGTCCATCCACCCGTCGTTGTCGTCATCGGTGTCGGAGAAGTCTCCTGTTCCGTCGCTGTCGAAGTCAGCGAACTCCATAGCGTCATATGGGAATGCGTCGGATATGTCCGGGGTACCGTCGCCATCGTCATCGGTGTCTACCTTGTCGCAGATTCCGTCTCCGTCATAGTCATCGGGTACCGACGATGAGTCCATTGGGTCGGAACCGCACGAGGTCTCCTCGGCATCTGTCCACGCATCGCCGTCGTCGTTGAGGTCTGCGTTGTCTCCAACGCCATCGGCATCGGTGTCGACCCACTCTGTTGAGTCCAGTGGGAAGGCGTCGTTGGCGTCAAGCACGATGTCATTGTCGTCGTCGGTGTCGATGTTATCTCCGAAGCCGTCCCCATCAGTGTCTATCCACTCTGATGGGTCGTGTGGGAAGACATCCACATCGTTGTCGTATCCATCGCCGTCCATGTCTGTGTCCTGAGCGTCACAGGTGCCATCGAGGTCCTGGTCGGTTGGGATTGAAGACAGGTCCATTGGATCGGAGGAGCACAGATTCTCGGTCTCGTCGTCGTATCCGTCATTGTCATCGTCGGTGTCGGCGTTGTCACCAATCTTGTCGTTGTCGTTGTCGGCCCACTCTGTCGAGTCGAGTGGGAATTCGTCGCTTAGATCGTCGTACCCGTCATTGTCGTCATCGACATCTAGGTAGTCGCAGATTGTGTCGTTGTCGTTGTCGGTGGGTGTTGAGGTGTCGTCGTCGGGATCTGTCATGCAGGCGGTCTCGTCTGTGTTGTTCCACGTGTCGCCGTCCCTGTCCATGTCGGCATTGTCGCCCATTCCATCGCCGTCCAGATCGGTGGACTCGCTTGCGTCGTCGGGGAATGCGTCCTGCGAGTCGATGACTCCATCGCCATCTGTATCGCTGTCCAATGCGTCGCATATTCCATCCCCGTCGACGTCACCGGGTACGCTGGTAGCGTTCTGTGGGTCGGTGCCGCAAGCGGTCTCCATAGAGTCGTACCACCCATCGCCGTCTGCATCTAGTGTGAAGAAGATGACAGAGACGTTGTAGTCGGTTCCGTCATCGATGGCGTAGTATGCCGCGTACCAGTTCCTGACACCTATCTCATTGACATCGTCTCCGTAGTAGTCACCTGTGTTGTTTGTTGTCCAGCACATTGGGTTCATGTTGTAGTAGACGTAGGTGTTGGCAGCTGTAGGCGAGGATGTTGACCCAAGCAGGTCAAGGATTACCAATGCGCCTCCGATAGACTGGAAGCCTTGTGGGTACTGCCTGTCATTGTGCTCTACGCACACTGAGTAGCCATGGTTCGCTGGCGCGTCGAAGGTGTACCTGTCTGTTGTGTCGGCATGTGGGTCGTTCCATCCGCTCCACGAGAGCTCGTAGTTACCGCTGGTGGCGTTGTGAGTCATGTTGATGTGGTCGTTGACGTGAATTGCGTCTGGTGTTCCCGCACCGGCATCTAGGCTGGAGTTAGCGTCGTTCTGAACACCGCCTCTCAATTCACTCAGGGGCCTGAATTCGAAGTGCATTGTGTAGTCGAGCATCTCCATGCCATTGTAAGTGCTGCCTCCGCCTATCTCAATCATTAGCCATCCTCCGTTGGTCACCCATAGGCCAGAGGTTCCGTTGGACCATCCACTGGATGAGTCCTGTTGTGAGACGTAGTATGCCCCGTTAGTCGACGGGGAGCATAGTGCGTTCTGTATCTGGCACTTCAGGATGGTGACATCTAGGTTCCTCAGGACTGTTGATGTGGCGCTGGTTGTTTGTGGCGTCCATGTGACGTTGAACTGCATGTACTTCCCGGCGGGAACTAGTACCGCATAGTTGTCCATTAGGTCCCAGTCCCTGTCTAGCCACGCTGTGCAGCTTCCGCCTGCGTCGTCTGAATCCCCGTTTGCATCAATCTGTGTTGAGGCGTTGAGCCATGTCATTTCGTCCCAGTTTGTTGGGTAGATGGCGTCGGCTGCATCCGATCCGATTCCACAGTCGTCAGCTGGATCTGGATCATTGTCGTCTGTTACCATGGTAATTATGAGGTCGTATGAGCCTCCGCCTACCTGGGTCATGACTATAATGAACATATTCTGATTTCCATTCCCTGGCATAATCCATACGTCCTTGTCGCCATATCCTGTCGATGACTCGAGTGTTGACATGTAAGAGGTCCCTGAGCCGGTCTTGACGTAGAGGTCTACGTCGTTGCCGTCAGGAGCATCCAGCTGCACTCTCATTGAGTAGCTGGGTGGTACGAAGATCTGGTACTGGTCGTACATGTCGAGGTCATCATGGCCGTATCCGGTGTATGAGTTGTTCATTGATACCAGCTGTATTGGGCTTGTGATGTAGCTCGAGCTGTTTCCAGCGTCAGTTCCTGAACCTGCGTCGTCCCATGGTCCTCCCCAGTAGTCTCCTGACTGGTTGTAGACAGCGTATTCAACGGTGTAGTTGAATTCGAGATCGGATGTCAGGCTGTAAACGTCGACGTTTATCAGTAGCTCTGTGGGCGTTCCCCACAGGCCATAGAAAGATCCAGTCCACAGGTATGACTCGTTAGTTGTGGCAACTCCTGCTCCGTCCAATGCGGATGATGATGCGGATGATATTATTGAGGGTGTGGAGTATCCTCTGTCGGCGTAGAGGTATAGCCTCAAGTCGTCTGAGAATACAGTTTGGTCCCATGTTAGCTTGACGTAGGCTCCGTGGTAGGCGGGTATGGTGATGCTGTACCAGTCCTCCTCGTCATAGACGTCGCATAGCATGCCAGTGAATGATGATGTTCCAGTCATGTCCGTGGGGTTAGCGTTCCATACGTCTGCTGAATCGCCACTTCCAGAGCCATCGTATACCCCGGCCCCTTCGGATGCTCCGTCATCTTGGAACCAGCAGGGGGGGAATACCGCTGGATTAAGGTTCAACGAGAGCTGGTAGCCAGCTGCTGGGTCTGTACTGCCCCAGCTGTAGTAGCTGACCTTGACGTATACGGTCGTGTCTGTTGTAGTCCCTAGGTCAACGACCTCTGGGTTACTGGAGCCTGCTGATGACCCTATAAGCGAGATGAGCCCGCTGTCTGAGTACACTCTCAGGTCTAAATCTGCGGCTTCGTTCCATGTGAGGGAGATGTTCGCGTACGAGCCGTCAGGGATGACGGCGGCGTACACGTCATATGCATCTGTGGTGCCTACTACTCCATATGTCGAAACCGTAGGAGCGGCCAGCGTGGTGGAGAGCAAGCCACTTACAGCAGGCGTCAATCCAGCCCAGTAGACCTCGTACCCTCCATCGCTGTAGATGTCTGTCGTGGATGCTGTGCAGGTGTCTGGACCGTTAAATGTAGTAGCGAAGAATCCGCTTCCATCTGAGCTGGGAACGACTCCTGCGTACCTAGCGATTGAGTAGGAAGCACCCGAAGTGCAGGTGACAGTCACGGTGGATTCTGAGTTGGCGTAGTTATCGTAGTTGAGGAACATACCGAATGACTCGCCCGCGGCGAGTGTCTTTGTTCCTGAGTCGACACCATTGTTTGTCCCTGGGCCGACCTCGCAGAAGCTTCCTCCGTATTGTCCGCACATTCCGACGTAGGTGCGTCCATCGTCCCATGTGGAAGTGCCGGTACCGAATTGGGCAGTGCCGTCACCATAGTTTCCTCCATCGGATGGCCATGTCTCTATGTCCATCCTGTAGTCGCTGACATATCCTGATGTGGCCTGGCAGTAGCTGCTGTAGCAGTCTAGGTAGATGTCCAGCGCTGTACCGCTGACTGCGTTCCCAATTGTCGTAAGAGTGAATGATCCGCTGGATCCGTATCCAGAGGAGTCGTAGCCGCCGTAGGTGCTTGATAGCCCGCTTGCACCTATTGCTCCGTACATCATTGTGAAGGTGTGGTTCCATGATACTGTGACGTTGACCCCGTAGCCCCACGGTACCCACATAGTGTATACGTCATCGTCATCTAACCCGCTTGTTGCCGATCCGTACCCGTCCATGTAGCCGTAGAAAGTGGTGGTAGTCGACCCGGAGCCGTAATCCACGTATGAGGTGAGGTTTGCAACTGGGCAAGTGCCTGTACCTCCTGGGCAGACCTCGTTCCTGACGTTATAGCCCCCAGCGTCATAACCCAGACATGCATCATAGCCCTGACAGGGGTTCTGAGCCACCATTTCAATGAGGGGCTCCTCCTTCAATTCCACGGGTTCTTCCGCGTTATCAAACATCGGCATTTGTACCGAGACAATCATTAGCATTACTAGGGCAATCGAACGGGCTATATCGCTTCGCATGGGCGTCACTGGCGCTCAGGAGAAGATGTGAATGATATAACAATACCGTTAGATGCTCCTCTGTAACTATGTAACGAATTATCGCCGTATAATGGTGTGTTTGAGGCCTGAGTCGATGAAATTGCATTACACACGGGATATGACAGTCAAATGTGACAAAAAATAACTCACTTTTTCACCCAACTATCGTCATCCCCTTGGACCCAAATTCCACAGTCATCCCCTTCGTATCTCATTGGGAGGGTCTCGGTATACTGGCCACCGGGAGGAAGGTCTTCCCATGACTTGGCATAGTTTTGGTCATTTTCTGACTCCTCCTCCAAGCCAGGTGGTACGGGAGGGGGGGAG
>CAXHFM010000088.1:0-5352 GCA_964016345.1 uncultured Candidatus Poseidoniales archaeon
GCACGTAAGTCTCGTGGGCTCGGAGATGTGTATAAGAGACAGGTTCTATTATCTAGTAAAAATGAGTTTTCTGCTGATAAAATGAGATTTACGAGACCGTTTTCAAACTGTGTAACTTCATCGATTCTGCATGTCTGAGAATCATTATTACAGTCAGATTCGAGAACAATTCTTGTTTCTGGCCCTTCGACTCTGAATTGTAGCCAACCAGATACTGGCATTACTCCGTCTGGGGAAATCTGCAGTGAAATTATTGTTTCCTCTCCTACTGAATATGTGACCTCATCTGGCCATTCAGAGGTATCAATTCCATCATCCCACTCTGTAATTCCATAGGCACCATCTATGCCTGGAAATGCTACTACCAGTATGAAAATCATCAGCGCTAGTATTTGGTTTCTAGAAATATCATCCAAGCCCTTGGATTCATCTACAACAAATGGATCTAAGATTGGAGTGGGGCTGAACCTTCTCCAGACTGCGATAGCGACGATTACTAACCATGGAAACCATGGATCTGTAGAAAAAACGAGGACCATGAAAAATAATGTAGAAGCGAAAATTAGAGTCTGCTTCTCATCTGAAAGAAGTTCCTCAGGACCCATTACCGCATGTAGAAGATGATCTCCTGGGAAGCCTGGGACTGGTAACAGCATTATCCAAGAGACCGTACAAAGGCCTAGACCTGCGATTGCCAGTGGATCTAGCCACTGGAGTTTTATTTCCAAATTTTCAATTGCGCCTAAAAATTGTAACGTCTCTAGAATTAGGTTCCCCCCGAAAACCAACGGAGGAGAGTTCAGAGGAGGGGGGCTAGTAGAGGTCAATGATACGCCTACTACGGTCATTATGACGCCTGATAGGAACAAAACCAATGGTGAAGTAACCTCAATCAGCCCTAGAGCCTTTCTGTCAGGAATAGGGACCTGATCAGATCTCCTTTGAGAAATGAACCCCGCTAATCCGAAAGGCCAGATAGGTTCAGAAATAGGGAAGGCCAAGGGAGTCAATTGGCCGATAGAAACTCCAAATCTTGAGGCGACTCTTCTTCTTGCCTCGCTGGCAAGTAATATAGAGACAGTCAGCGGGATTGAGAATCTTACGCAGGAATCGGCAATGATGGAAATACCAAAACTCAGTTCTGGATTATTCCTCAACAATAGCCCAGTGCCTGCTACAGTCATGAACGAGAACATTGTTATCCAGATTACTACCTGTTGCCAGCGGGGCATTACGAATACGCCCGTTGGAAGTTCTGTGACGCTCATCACAGGAGGATTTCCTCTATCCAGAAGGCCTATCATACCTAACTTCTCAAGGTGTAAGTTCATATCCAGTAAGCATTCACTCTCCGACTTCCCATCAATCCCATTTACTCTCCAAGAGTATTCCCCCGACTCGACTTCTCCGAGGACAAAATGCCTGGATGAAATGACTTGGATCAAGTCTCTCTTACTCCAAGTCTCAGTATCAATTTCCAGCCTTTCAGGCTTCGTCTCTGAGGCTGTCACGACCAATGCAAGAGGAGGTATGATTTTACCCCTCGCTTCGGAAGTTCTTACGTCTACTTGTTCTTGAAGCGCTTGAGGCGGAATGTTTCCTCTCTTTCCATCTCTTCCAGTCTGAGCTGTATGAAAGTCTGCGCCTCCTTCATCTCAGGGATCACTTTGAACTCCAGAGCATTGACCCTGCGTTTTGTAGCCTCAATTTCCTCCAGTAGCCTCTTCAGTGTAGCCTCCATTTCGGCGGCTTTGACAACTTTCTCAATTAGGAGGGAGTAAGAGTCTGCTGCCTCATCGATGTAAGGGGACCCTCCTATCAGTCCCAAGCCTCTATCCTCTGTAGAAAGTTTGAGATTTTCACCGTCCACTTTGGGTACCACGACTCCCATAATATTCCTTCGGGATACACTGACTTCTGGCCTCTTTGTTGCCGCTATAGCAGCACTCTTGACAGAAAGCCCGCCCTCGATTGAAGACGCTAGACTGATTGCCTGAAGCGCATCCCTGTAGGTTCCGACAAGTTCTTCCCTGGCTGAAATCATTTCAGACAGTAGAGTTCTGAATTCGTGAAACAAGCCGTCTCTTTTCATTTTGAGTAGATTGTATCCACTACTAGTCTGCTTAATGCGACGCTTCAAATTGATCAACTCGGACCTGGTTGGCTTGATATCCAGAGCCATATTATAACCTCAGAATTACTCCTCTTCCTTTCCTGACTTCTCATCTGGGTGGTATTTATCTATCCACTTCTGGTCTAGCCTGACTAGGTACTTTGTATCGATGTTAGACAGTAGATTCCATGCTAGGTCGAGAGTTCCCTCACTGATCGACCTGTCCTCGTCCCTGCTCTGCCTTAGGAATTGATTCTCGAATATATCTGCGAATTTCAGTAATTGGAGATCACGCTCATTGAGGGCGTCTTCGCCGACGATCGCCACAAGTCCCCTGAGCTCCTTGCCTTGAGCATATGCGGCATATAGTTGATCGGAGACGGACTTATGGTCCTCTCTGGTCTTACCATCTCCTATTCCAGCATTCATCAGTCTGCTCAAAGACGGCAGTACATTGATTGGAGGGTATATTCCCTTTTGATGGAGCTCTCTCGAAATAACAATCTGTCCCTCTGTTATGTATCCCGAAAGATCCGGGATTGGGTGAGTAATATCGTCACCGGGCATGGTCAGAATCGGGAATTGAGTTATGGATCCTTTCTTGCCCTTCACCAATCCAGCTCTCTCGTAAAGCATGGCTAAGTCGGTATACATGTAACCGGGATAACCTCTCCTTCCAGGTACTTCTTCTCTAGCAGCTCCAATTTGCCTCAGAGACTCACAGTAATTTGTCATGTCAGTGTATATCACTAGAACGTGATAATCGTGCTCAAATGCTAGATACTCTGCTGCAGTTAGAGCCAGTCTGGGAGTGATTAATCTCTCCACGGCTGGGTCGTCAGCTAGATTTACGAAGAGGGCGGAGTTCTCAAGAGCGCCTGTTCTCTCCAAATCATGTACGAAGAAGTTGTATTCCTCAGCGGTAATTCCCATTGCACAGAAGACCACTACGAAATCGTCATCGCTTCCGACCAGCTTGGCCTGACGGGCGATCTGCAAAGCAATATCATTGTGAGGGAGACCGCTGGCACTGAAAATGGGGAGCTTCTGTCCCCTGACCAGAGAGGTGCACGCATCAATTGCAGAGATACCGGTCTGGATAAATGACTCCGGACTCTGACGTGAGTATGGGTTAATGGCGGCACCTATGATATCTGCCATTTCGTCAGCAACGATGTCTGGTCCGCCGTCCCTAGGCCTTCCAGCACCATCCAAGATTCTGCCGATCAGGTCTTTACTGACCGGGAGTTTGAAAACGTCTCCAAGAAATTTGACACCGGTCTGCCTATCAACAGATGCGGTGCCCTCGAAAACTTGTACAATTACCTGGTCATCGCTTGTATCCAATACCTGTCCATTCTTGATTGATCCATCGCTCAGCATTAGCTGGACGATTTCACCGTATGAAACTGGTTCAGTCTTGTTTAGGAAAACCAATGGTCCCTTGACGTCTGTAATGGTTCTGTATTCTTTTCCACTCATTTTATCACCTCTCAATTAGCCTCCATACTAGCATCAATCTGCTTACTCATCTCGCTTACAAGATCACTGATTCTTTCTGCATATCCTTTCTCAAATCTGCCTCTCATGAGGTCGGTCCTTGCAGGTACGTTGACCACATCTTCCAATTGTCCCCCACCAGCGATTGCTTTCTTAGCTTCTTCTTGGAAAGTTAGGATGGCCTTTGCCATGTTATATTGGAGGTCGAGATCACTGAAAGTATCAACGTCATGGAATGCATTTTGCTGAAGGAAGAACTCCCTAATCATTCTAGCTACCTCCAGAGTTAGTTGCTGATCGATGGGAAGGGCGTCGGAACCTACTAGTTGGACGATTTCTTGAAGTTCCGACTCGATTTGCAACAAGGTACTGATTTCAGTTCTTACCTCTGGGAAGTCAGAAGCAATGTTGTCCCTGTACCATTGGTCCAGAGCTTGTGGATACAGACTGTATGAATTTAGCCAGTTAATCGCAGGGAAATGCCTCTGCCTAGCTAGACCAGCATCTAGTCCCCAGAAAACCTTCACTATCCTCAATGTGCCTTGGCTAACCGGCTCGGAAATGTCTCCACCAGGAGGGGAAACGGCCCCAATAACCGAGACAGAGCCATCTGAACCTGCCAGGGTCTGAACTCTTCCTGCTCTTTCATAGAATTCGGCTAATCTGCTTGATAGGTATGCGGGATAGCCTTCCTCCCCAGGCATTTCTTCGAGCCTTGAAGAAATTTCTCTCATTGCCTCAGCCCACCTACTTGTGGAGTCTGCCATTAGTGCTACATTGTAGCCCATATCTCTGAAATATTCCGCGATTGTTATGCCTGTGTAAACTGAGGCTTCTCTTGCCGCCACAGGCATGTTTGAGGTATTTGCTATCATGACTGTTCTGTTCATTAGAGGTTTGTTCGTATTGGGGTCAATTAGATGTGGGAATTCATCGAGAACCTCCGTCATCTCATTTCCTCTCTCGCCACAACCAATGTATACGACAATCTGAGCATCCGACCACTTGGCCAGCTGCTGCTGAGTAACAGTCTTTCCAGACCCGAATGGCCCGGGAATCCCCGCGGTGCCTCCCTTGGCTAGTGGGAACAAGAAGTCTAGGATTCTCTGACCTGTGATCAAGGGAACGTCTGGGGCGTACTTCTGGACAAACGGTCGCGGGTGCCTTACAGGCCACTCCTGCATCATTGCTATCTCTGAGCCATCTTCCAAAACACAGACTGCCTCTTTAATATTGAAGGTGCCTGATTTGATACTCTTCACCTTTCCACTGACATTGGGAGGGACCATCACGCGATGCTCTATGGTTTCAGTTTCCTGAACAGTACCGATAACATGCCCTGAACTTACCTCGTCCCCTTTGGCAACAGTTGCTTTGAATTCCCACTCCCTTTCCAGATCTAGACCGTCAGCATCCACGCCTCTGGTAATGAACACGCCCATGGTCTCCTCAAGCTTGGGAAGGGGTCGTTGGATCCCATCATAAATCTGGGTTAGTAAACCCGGGCCTAGTTGCACAGATAGCGTCTGCCCAGTCCTGATGACAGGCTCCCCTGGGCTTATGCCAGATGTCTCTTCGTAAACTTGGATGACGGATTGGTCGCCATGCAACTCAATCACCTCTCCCATGAGTCCCTCGTCGCCGACCCTGACGACCTCGTACATTCTTGGGGATATTCCTACTGCTGTCACAACCTGTCTCTTATACACATCTCCGAGCCCACGAGACTTACGTGCATC
>CAXHFM010000089.1:0-5178 GCA_964016345.1 uncultured Candidatus Poseidoniales archaeon
GATGCACGTAAGTCTCGTGGGCTCGGAGATGTGTATAAGAGACAGAAATCTAATAGTTCCAGCGGGCCGAACTGTAGGCTTGGTCGGGCCAACAGGTTCAGGAAAGACCACATTGATCAGGCTTTTGATGAGGTTCCATGACCCTCAATCAGGGTCTGTCTCCCTAGATGGCCATCAAGTAAGTGAGTTGACCCTCAATTCACTCAGAGGATCTATTTCCCTAGTCAGTCAGAACACCACGCTTTTTCCGGGATCCGTATTTGAAAATATCAGATATGGAAATCCCGAAGCCTCTCTGGATTCCGTAGAAGATGCGGCTCGTATAGCAGAGGCTACTGAATTCATAGCATTACTGCCCAATGGTTGGCAAACTGATATCGGAGAAGGAGGACACAGACTTTCTGGAGGTCAGAGGCAGAGAATTGCAATCGCCAGAGCTGTTCTCAAAGACGCCCCGGTTCTAGTCCTAGACGAGGCCACCAGTAATGTGGATAACGAGACAGAGGCTGCGCTGAAGAGGTCCATTTCTCAGATATCAAAAGGAAGGACAACTCTGATTATAGCACACAGACTTTCTACGGTAAGAAATGCGGATATCATCGCTGTCCTGGATAAGGGAGAAATCTCAGAAACGGGAACTCACGAATCCCTGTTGGAGGAAGACGGGATTTACTCCCGACTCTGGGCTGTCCAGACAGGTGAATGAGGAAATCTACCTTAGGAGTAATTAGAAGAAACTCTCTGGCAAGCTCATGGAAGATGGGCAAGAATTTCCACAAACGTTCCCGGGCTTTGGAAAGATGATAGGACTCAGGCCAGTATCCATTGGAGACGGAAAGTGTGTAGTTGAGACTGATGTTCTCAGAACTCATTTGAATGCTGGAGGTGTCGCCCACGGAGGATTACATGCCACAATCCTAGATACTGCTCTCGGAGGTGCACTTCTATCAGTTATATCCCCCGAAGAGTGGTGTGCCACAGCTGAACTCATAATTTCGTACATCAGACCCGCTCATGAGGGAATGCTACTTACTGCCGAAGGTTGGATTGTAAGAAGAGGTAAGAATTTAGCTCATATGGAGGGGGATCTTAAGGACTCCTCGGGGGCTCTAATAGCAACGGCCAAAGGGACATGGGCAATCTGGAATAATTATTCTGAGTCTATTTAGTTAGGCACTGCCGGGAACACCTTGATGAATCACTCCCTCCTCCCACCATCATGGCAAGAGTGGACTCATTACTTTGGGCCATGCTAGGAATAGGGCAGCTACTGATAGGATCGCAACTTGGTTCGTCAGGTGCCTTATTGGAATTACTCAGTATTCTTCTCAATGTTTCCGGAGGAAGCTCTCTAATGCTCGCCGTGTACTTCCTGATATTCTTGGCGAGACACGAGAAAGAGTTCTCTGAAGTTTACTCCAAAATGGAAAAGACAGAATTCATCAGAGATGAGACTGGAAGAATTTTGGATGTCGCGGATAAGACCCCTAGGGCAGCCAGGGCTGTTTGGTACGCAATTCCGTTATTCATGACAATTCTGGGCGCACTAGTGTGGCTAATAGGCTGAGAATCATGTCAGCAAATAGCCCCGGTCTTGATGAGATGATAGATCGTATTATCGATAATCCAGCTTATGATCAAATGGGTGGATACCAGATATTCCTCAGAAGATTTGCTATCCCTGTCATAATGATATTAATTGCACTTTTTGTATATACTACTCTCGACCAATATATCAGCAGTAGTTGGAACCTTGTAATTACGTCAATTGTGACTGGCTCATCCCTAGGCCCTATTCTAGCCGCAGAGAGATATCTGGCTATCAGGAACAACAAAAAGTAGGAAAAATCACCGAGAAGAATAAATCCTAGTTTCGTCTTCGGTAGATCATGGACTCCGACCACTGTAAATCTATGAGCTGCATTTGTGGTTTCAAGGGTGATGCAGTCCCTAGGAGGCAACACATGGAATGCCCTAGGTGCTACAGAGTGGTTGAGGCATGCTGTGAAGGAGTTCCCAACTACTAGTTTGAAATCAAATACGCCGAATGTGTCAAATGCCCTATCCCCTAGGGAGGGTTATGGCGGATATCAACGATTTCAATCTCTTCGACCTCGTGGGGTTAGGAGACGCAACAGGATTAGAGTGGATTTTTGGGATTTCTGCTCTTTTGGGAGGTATTCTGTTTCTTCTATGGTTCGTACTCATGCTCGTAGGCGGTGTCGCGGAGGGAGTTTTCGAGGGCCTCTTCGGAATGGAAATTGATGTGATGAGCTCAGATGCGTCATTCAAGGCTCTGACGTTCCAAGGCGTGATGGCGTTTCTCATGTTCTTCGGCCTAGCTGGACTCTGGGTGCTGAAATCAGATGGGAGCGATCCAGTTGCTGTGGCTGCAGGAGGAATAGCTGGAACGGCATCAATGTACGGAACTGCAAAATTATTTGAGGTTTTTATGGCAATGCAATCATCCGGAAATGTGGATATTGTGGATACCATTGGCTGTAAAGGACAGGTATACCTAGTGATACCTCATGAGGGCGTTGGCCAGGTTCAGATAGAGACCAATGGTTCTCTCAGTACATACAATGCAAGGTCCGAAGATAAGCAAGAAATAGGAACAGGAAGGCTAATTGAAGTAGTCGGTACGATGGGTGAAGTTCTGTTGGTCAAGAGAATATGATATCGTACCCCGGCCTAATTTTTCTCAATATTCGGGAAAGAGTTCTTGACCTGTGCCCGCCTCATAGAGTCAGGAGTGAGCAGTATGTTGATGACAACACTCAGACAAGCAGACGGAGCAGACGGTGGAACTATAGGAACAATAATGATTTTTGCAATCATATTAGTTTTGGTGGCCGCTGTAATATTTTTTGCACAGAGATACAAGAGATGCCCCCCAGATCAGGTGATGGTAATCTATGGAAGAACAGCCAAGGCAGCTGATGGAAAGGCCAAACCTTCTCGCGTAGTACATGGAGGAGCGGCACTAGTTTGGCCACTCATTCAGGATTATGCGTACATATCTCTAAAGCCAATGCCAATTAATATAGATCTGAAAGGTGCACTCTCCCTTCAAAATATCAGAATAAATGTTCCGAGTACATTTACCGTTGGCGTTAGCAAGGAACCCTCCATCATGGCCAACGCAGCCGAGAGGCTCCTAGGATTCAAGATTCCAGAGATAGAGAAACTAGCAGAGGAAATCATTCTCGGTCAATTGCGTCTCACCGTTGCCTCCCTAACAATTGAACAGATCAATCAAGATCGTGATGCTTTCCTGTCTCTTATCACTCAAAATGTCGATCAGGAACTTAGGAAGTTTGGATTAACCCAACTAAACGTTAACATTGTTGATATCACAGACGAGTCAGATTATATCGAGAGTATCGGTAAAAAGGCTGCAGCAACGGCGGTTGAAAATGCTAGAGTGGATGTGGCCAACGCAGAGAGGGACGGAGCGATAGGCGCCGCAATTGCAAGCAAGGAGAGAGAAATCACCGTAGCAGAGAATATGGCCGCCGCAGAGAAGGGAAGGAAGGCTGCAGAGGCCGACCAGCGTGTTTTCGTGGAACAACAGGAAGCTATGGCAATCTCTGGAGAGAATTCCGCCCAAGCTGAAATAGCCAGAGCAAATGCGGACTTGGCGGAAGCAGAAGCATCCGCAAAACAAAGAGCCGATGTAGCCAAGGCCCAAGCCGAGGCAGAGATTCAGAAGGCATTCTATTCCGAGGAAGAGGAGAGATTGAAGGCGAGCGAGATCGTACAGGTCACTATCCAGAAACAACAAATAGAGATACAGGCAGATGCAGAAGCCGAGAGGCAGAGGAGAGTTGCGAGGGGAGAGGCAGATGCAATACTTGCCAAGTACGAAGCAGAAGCAGAGGGAATACAGAAGGTTCTGGACGCAAAGGCACAAGGTTACAGCAACCTTGTGTCCAGTGCTTCAGGAGACCCAAAGGCCGCAGCCACACTACTGATGGTCGAGAAAATCGAGAACATGGTAGCTGCTCAAACCGAGGCCATCAGGAATCTGAAGATTGACAAGATTACTGTCTGGGACAGTGGCAATAACTCCGAGGGTTCATCAGCAACCAGTAACTTCGTTAGCAGTCTGGTACAAAGTTTACCTCCAATACATGACGTTGCAAAGATGTCAGGAGTAGAGTTGCCAGACTATCTTGGCTCCATGACTGAGGACGATAAGGCGTAGACCTACCAATCGTCAGACTCTTGAGCAGTATCCCCATGCGTCATGCATGGAGGATAATGATGTAGTCATTGTAGGAGGGGCAAGGACCCCTTTCTGCGAGTGGCTGGGCGGAAAAAGAGGAGACGGAGGACAAGGGGGAAGACTGGCTTCGATAAGTGCCGAGGAATTGGGTTCAATAGCAATAAAAGGAGCCCTCGAAAAGACCGGTACCGAACCATCCGAAATAGACCATGTGATTATGGGGCACGCCCTCCAAACCTCATCACAGGCTATCTTCGGTGCCAGAAGGGCTGGAATATTGTCTGGAATTCCTCATCAGGTCCCCATGTTAACCATAAACAGACTCTGTGGGAGTGGTGCTCAGTCAGTGGTTTCAGCGGCGCAGATGATAATGCTTGGAGAGGCCGAGGTAGTAGTTGCCGGAGGAATGGAGAATCTAAGTCAATCTCCTCATGTCCTCAGAGATGAGAGAACTGCATACAAGCTCGGAAGATCTCCGAGAAAAGGCGAAGAGATTCCTCGTGATATGGAGGACTACTTCTTCACAAATTTGAGGGATGATGTCTGTGGATATTTCATGGCACAGACCAGTGATGAGCTATGTAAGATGCTTGATGTTTCTAGAGAAGACGCAGATAGTTTCGCCGCATTGAGCCATCAGAGGACTGAGAATAGCATCAGAAACGGTATTTGGCAAGATGAGATTGTGGAGGTAATTACCCCTGGAGGAGTCTTGGACTCCTCCCATGATGATCACGTTGTTTTAGGGACTACAAATGAGTCACTCTCAGGACTTAGGACGCATTTTGGACCAGACTCCCTTGTGACAGCTGGAAATGCATCCGGTGTAGTCGATGGGGCGGCCGCAATTGTTGTTAAGTCGGGTGCGAGAGCAAAGTCAGACGGAGATTCTCCACTTTCACGACTGTCTCTTATACACATCTGACGCTGCCGACGAACATAGGCGT
>CAXHFM010000090.1:0-5174 GCA_964016345.1 uncultured Candidatus Poseidoniales archaeon
CGAGGCTCTTGCATTCAGAAAGAAGGATAAGAATCTCGATACGTGTGCCGAGGTTCTACAGAGCGCGATACAGAAGCATTTTGAAGAAGGAGGAATAGTCACCTATGACCTGGGAGGTTCAGCAAGCACCTCCGAAGTCGGGCAAGCCATCGCTATGAGGTGCGAGTCGATGCTGAAAGAGATATTCCCCTAAACAATCCTCATCGATGAGCTAGACATTATCTCCAGGGCGTCTCTGAGCACCGCCTCGTTATTCCAGTTGCTAGTAGTGGGATTCTCTAATAGCTCATCGGCAAGCCTGCCCATAGCCCTGGCAACCTCATCTACTATTGTGATAGTGGCTGTTTTGGACGTCCTAGATAGAGGGTTAAGGTCTATCGCAATTACCTGTTTTCCAATTGAAGTCAGGGCCTCGCAACGATCTCCGTCCTCGAGAGGGACCAGTACAACATCAGCCTGTTCTATTCCCCGCGAAGAACACAACGACCTAGGCCCTTCTAGTCCCACAATTCTCCCATCGGCCACCGCACCTAGAATCTCAACATTCATGATCGCATCTCTGGCTATTTCTGGTGACTCCCTCCCAAGTCTATCCCTCAGGGACTCCAACTCACCTATCAGCGACTCCATTCGTTCACTGGTTCTGTAGTATATGTTCACCTCAACAGGACAGCCCAGTATCGAGGCAACCAAAATAGCCTCACTACCTGCAAGGACTGTCGAGTTACCATTCATCGAGATAACCGGACTTTCAGCAACAAGCAGGCGAGCTGCTGCCTCTCGAATCGCTAATGACGCCGAATCGCTCGTTCTCTCACCGAGAAGGTAGTCAAAGGCCTCGCCACGCCCATGAGCAATCATAGCAGATTCTGCTAACAGCCCTCTCTTTGAGGCCTCTACCATCCTATGCCTGGACATTAGGGATGCCTTCCTAGGGTGTGAATCTGGGATATCCGGCATAATCAGCTCCCTCTGAATCTCATCGAAAGGTCAAGGGGCAGTACCTCTCTGTTAATCGAGCTGGTTGAGATCAAATCAACCCCGCATGTACACCATTCCTTGACCTCCTCCAGGGATATTCCCCCCGAGCCCTCAAGAACGCACCAGTCGCGCAGCCCTTTTTCCTCCAAACTCCTCGATACCAGAGATGATAATTCAGGGCCCATATTATCGAGCAGAACAACGACTCTCTCACTACCTGCCCTTTCTGTCTGGACCCCCTCCCAAACCTCAGCCACAGCAAGCGCCTGCTCGATGGATCTAACTTCTACCACCGTGAAATGCGAATTGGTGTCCATATCAATCTCCATAACTAACCTCGACAAGGCCTCATCCTCGGTCTCACTGCCAACTCGTGAGGAGAGAACCTCGCTATCCTTGATCATTAGGGCATCTTCCCTATTCAGTCGGTGCGTCAGTCCCCCTCCAACATGTACTGCCCACTTATCCAGAAGTCCCCAGTCAACCTTCCTGGTACTGGCAACACCCATACTTCCAGCCTCATCAACCCATCTCAAAGAATTAGTGGAAATCCCCGAAAGTCTTCCAAGGACATTCAGTAAGACTCTCTCGGAACGTAGCATTTCGTCGCCATTTCCAGATATTAGAAGAATCTCGTCTCCAACTTCCACTTTGGTTCCCTCTGACACTCTCCATTTTACGGAACAGGAGGTATAGTGTGTCTCCAGTAACCTGTTAACAACAAAAGTCCCACATATTACCCCTTTTTCCTTGGATATGACAACAGCCTCCATACGCCCATCAGGACCTTCTCCTCCACTGCCTTCGTCGGAAACCATAGCAGTCATCCACCTATCAATGGACTCAACCATCATCGTGCTTGGCTTCCCATCAATGTATAGAAGACTGGATCTGTCGTGGGGCAACGCTCTCACGACACATGCTGGAAGCCCTCAGACTTGAATGGTCCTAATTCAAGGCTCCTCACCCAATACTTCCAGGCTAGCCTCCACAGCTGATAGACAGGCGAGGATATCGTCAACTGTGGCACGTAGTTCACTAAGCTCAGAAGATGTGACCAGAATGGTCAGACTTACCACGTCCCCTGGCCCAACTATTTCAGACTCGAAAGAATCCGAGTCATCAGGGATAATAGACTCTAACAGATTCTCAGCCAGTTCTCTATATCCAGTCCATACTATACGTGCAGTAGCGTGTTCCATATCTAAGCGGAGGGCAGTCTATGTTTTCAGCTGAACTATTGTTTTTGGACTCAAAAAGAATCATGTGCATTGAGCATACCCGGTGAAACATGAGTGACTCGATTACTCCCTCAGATACGGCTGAATCAGTGACTGCAGGCCATCCTGACAAGCTCTGTGATGCTATTTCAGACTCTATTCTAGATGCATGTCTAATTATCGATCCAAATGCCCGAGTTGCCGTTGAAACCATGGTCAAAGGTACTGAAGGAGAAGCCATAATAGTTCTCGCGGGTGAGGTCAGTCTCAATGGACAGCCCCCAAACTACGAGAAAATCGCTCGCCTTACTGCTTCATCGATCGGGTATACTGACAACAGAATCGGTATGGACGCATCATCGAATGATAGCTGTAAGGTGCATACTCACATAACCACTCAGTCTCAATTCATCAGCCAAGGGGTCGACGGAGACCTTGAGACACAGGGGGCTGGTGATCAAGGTGTAATGTTCGGGTATGCGTGTTCGGAGACAGAGGGAACTCCAGAGCTCAGAGGCAGATTTTTCCCACTCTCCGCAGCTCTCGCGCAAAGACTGACCAGACGGTTGGAGTTCGTACACGACGAGGGCATCATACCATGGGTCAGGCCTGATGGAAAGAGCCAGGTGACAGTACAGCTAACTGATGACAAGCGCTCAGTAAGTAGGGTCTCTACTATAGTCATAGCATCACAACACTCTCCGAAAGCAGGACCAAACTGGCCCGATGAGGATGACTTATCAGATGAGCAAAGAAGACAATATATCGAGCACCAGATTAGGAAGCATGTCGTCGAGCATGCTATTCCTCCCAGTCTTTTAGACAGTCCTGAGATAATAGTCAATGGAACAGGATCATTTCCTGATCCTGGTGGCCCCTACGCAGATGCTGGCCTGACGGGCAGGAAAATTATCGTAGACACATATGGAGGAGGAAGACATGGCGGAGGGGCATTCAGTGGAAAGGACCCATCAAAGGTAGATAGATCAGCAGCATACTACGCTAGATGGGTCGCTAAGCATGTGGTAGCATCTGGTCTTGCAGAAAAGTGCGAGATTCAAGTAGCCTATGCAATTGGTAAAGCTAGACCAGTCGGATTCAGAGTGGATACCTTTGGAACGACTAATGGCGAATTGGGTAAAAATCCAGACTCCACAATCTCCAAGTTGATACTAGAGAACTTTGATTGGAGGCCAGCCGCTATGATCAGAGATCTAAATCTGAAGAGGCCAATCTATAGTTCTACTTCATCTGGTGGGCACTTTGGAAGAACTCCCACCCAAGAAGGATTATTCCCATGGGAAAGACTAGATGAGTCGAGATTAGATTCACTCAGAAGTCACTAAAGAGACTGAAAAGACAAACATATCTGGCAGGGTATTGAAAACTAACCCTTTGTGGGTTGATCATGTCAAGAATACCTGCGGTCCTACTCCAGCAATTCGTCGGCATGAGTGATTATGAGAGAACCTTAGCTATAGACAGAGCCTCTCGGGAACTAGGCCTTTCCAAAGTGGAGATTCTCTCGCAACTGGACGAATTTCAAAATGGACAGGTAAAGCCCACAAATTCTTCAACTACCACACAATCAACAAGAGAAACAAATTTCTCACAGCAAGAAGCAGAAAAAGAAGGCTCTCCGAGATTCTTAGAAAATACTCACAAGTACAGATTCACATACGATCCGAGCCACTCGGGAAAGAAGAGGCAATCCGAAGTGAATCAAGCTATAGTCTGTCCGTACTGCAATGCTGCACTAGGAATCCCATCAATCAGACCTATCTCGGTAAAGTGCCCTGCCTGTATGATGGAGTCCACATTTGAGAACTAGACCCCCCAGAACTCGCTTCCCCTGCCCCCCTCATCCTCCTCCGAAAGGGAATCAACGATAACGCTCAGAAGGTATCTTCCCAAAATCGCAATTACAGGGAGAGACCAAGTAGCCACCACCGACTCTACTCGTAGATCGACATCCTGCCCACCTAGCATGCTAAGTGAAACCTCATTAATAGCAGAAATTACAAAATAGGCTACAAATCCAGTAGCCAGAAGCATAATGCTCTGACCGGTGAACGACCCCTCCTTCCACCTCAGCACCCCCAAGGATAGGAATAGAGAGAAGAACGCCACAAGAATCCAGGATAGAGCATTGTCAATTGCGATTACCCACGCAGCAATATCACTATTCACAGCATTCACATCGAAATTAGTGGTTGAGGATAGAATCGAGGAAGCATATGCGTCTATCTCCAAGCTGGATGCATACAACACCTGTATTACCGTTACAACAGCTATTATCATAGAAACCAGTGCCAAGGCCCAGAGCATAGAAGTCAGTAGGCTCCCAGTCGTTGCGGCGCGCATGTCATTTAGAAGGCGATCAAGCTGTTGCTCCACGCCAAGCCCTCTGGAAAGAAGCCAAATCCCGATAATGAGAGGTAGAGTTCCAATAAGGGCGCTCCCATAATCCGACGGAAGTATAAGGCCGATGCCCAAAATGATCATCACGGTTGCTATTGGGACGAGTAGTCTAGCTCTCCAACGAGGGTCCTCAATAGCCTTCACGACGTAATAGTAGGTATTCTCAATACCCTTAGACTGTCTGACTATTATTTTCTCTATATGGTCGACTCTGACTCTGGAAGTGATTATCGGAAGCGCCTCCTCATCATCTGCCCCATCAGTGACGAGAATCGCCTTGTCGGGTTGGAACTCTTGTATTACCTCGTCCAGCTGAGTCGCAATTTCTCTATCGCTTCTGGACCCAACTCTGACATCTCCCGTCAGAAGGGCGATTTCGACCTCATCATCGCCTATCGACTCTTCTGCCAAACGGTCATGTTGGTGCAAAGCTCCCAATATCGCATTAGTGTCCGACTCTTCCGGATCGGCTATTCCAAGCCTCAAAGCAGCGGCAAGGGTAGCCTTCCGGCCCACAACTGGACCTCTAATGCCTGCCTTGACACCCAGATC
>CAXHFM010000091.1:0-5145 GCA_964016345.1 uncultured Candidatus Poseidoniales archaeon
CGCCTATGTTCGTCGGCAGCGTCAGATGTGTATAAGAGACAGCCTTAGATTCGTTTCGGAAAGAAATGAAGGATATCTTGATGTTGTTGCAGGGTGTTGGGACTCAATGTCGCCACCCTCGTTATTTAGTGGGCCTGGATTCCATGAATTCAGTGTAAAGTTCGAGGAAAAGATGCATGAATATCTTTCCCAGAGGATTCTAGAGCCAAATTTGATTGATATCCTGGAAATGGAGGTATTGCCTAGAAGGAAGGGTATCGACCATATTGACAGGAGATCGGCCAGACTAGCTCTTGATCTCAGGATTTGCCTACGGAGAATTGCACATTACCACTCCATAACAATCGAACAGCGTTTAGATTGGCAGAGATGGATGCTGAGAACGAGAGTGGTTGATGAGCATCTCAAAGACCTGTTTACCAACGGAATTGAAACTCGAGATGGAAATAAGTTTACTGGCAAAGGCTTCAGGTCCACTTGGCAGGAGGGAATTGTTGCATGTGCATCTGCTATGACAAGAGCGGTTGATCTGCCTAGTTCGGACGTAACTTATGCTGATGTAATAGCCCCAATGATCAGAGATACGGGTTTAGCCATGGCCATGGGACAGACCCCTACGGAGGTCTTTGCGGCACAGATGGGAAAGGCGGAATCTTACATGGACGGGGGGCATCCCGGGTCGGGGGGACGGGATCTCCATATTGGAAATTGGGAAAAGAGAGTCTTGCCACCTACTGCCCCTCTACCTACAGCTAGTGCAACCACTACAGGAATAGCCCTAGCGGCGCAGAGACTTGGAGTTTCACGTTTCCACCTGGCTCCTGTTGGAGAGGGATGCAGTAGCAGTGGAGAGTTCTGGGAGGCAATGAATCTTGCTGGCACTAGGGGATTGCCCATATGCTACATGATACAGAACAATCAGATAGCCTTGGACACATTTGTAGTTGGTCAGTCGGGTGCTGAGACCTTCGGAGACAAGGGGCCTGCAATGGGAATTCCCTCGTGGACTATTGATGGTTCTGATCCTGGACAGTTTTACTCATCTACTGCTGTGGCCAGAGAGATCGCTATGTCGGGAGGAGGTTCAACGTTGATACATGTGGAGACGATGAGGGGATGTGGGCATGCTCATCATCATGATGATTTGTATCTTGGCTCTACTTCTGGAAATCCTCCTGGTTATGTTGATAGAGAGTTACTTGACTACTGGTCGAATAAGGACCCTGTCCCCAATCATCGTGAGTATCTAATCCGGAACGGATGCAGTGAGAGGTTACTAGCCGGAATAGAGTCGGAGGAGAGGCGGATGGTTGACGATTGCAGAAATGAGATGGAATCTATGCCTTGGCCGGAAGGTCATTCTGTCGGCGAAGGCATAACCAGTCTAACAGATGCTAGGAGTCACTCGCAGCAAATCAGTGATTTGGAGGGCCAGATTACAATTTCTGAATCACCTCTGCGGCCGGGAGAGGAATCTCTCCTTTTCTCGGATGCTCCGAACTCTTGGACCTTCAGTAGAGCTATTCAGAATGCAATGGTCGAGATTGCTGAATCCTATGGGGATAAGGTTGTGTTCATGGGAGAAGATATGGAAATAGCTGGAGCCTTTGGAATGAACCTACCTCTCAAATCTAAGGGTCATGGAGATAAGCTTCTCGACATGCCTCTCTCCGAGGCCATCATAATCCATTCTGCCACTGGAGCCGCATTGGGAGGAATGAGGCCTGTCGCTGAGATTCAATTTGGTGGCTTCGCGGCATTGGCAATGAATCCTCTGATCAATAATGCGGCTCAGCTGAGATGGAGATGGGGTGCTGAGGTCCCACTTACTGTGAGAATTCCATTAGGTGCGAAGACAAGAAGTGGCCCATTCCATGCAAATATGATTGAGTCATGGTTTACTAACGACCCGGGCCTAGTAATTGCCTTCCCGAGTAATCCTCAAGATGCGTATGATATGTTGGTAGAGGGCCATTCGATTCCTGACCCTGTTCTTTTCTTAGAGCACATTGGGCTATATGGATTGAGAGGAGGTAAAACAGGATGGGGGGAGTCGATTAATCAAGTAGTTGATACTGAATCTGTGAAGGAGAGGTTGCATACTGGAGAGCTATCCATCGGAAAGGCAAGAGTAATCAGAGGAGGGGGTGATTTGACCATAATCACTTGGGGCGCTATGGTTCATGTTGCGCTTGAGGCTTCTAGAATGGCTTCATTGGAGGGCTATGAGGTAGAAGTAATAGATCTGAGGACTATACAGCCTTTCGATGAGAAAACTTGTATCGAGTCAGTAAATAGGACTGGTAGGATGATTATCCTACAAGAAGCACAATGGATAGGAGGAATAGGGCATACGATAAGTAGCAGGATAATAGAACAATCGTTTTGGAGTCTTGAATGTGCTCCCGTCGTTATAGGTGCCTTAGACACACCAGTTCCATTTTCCCCTTCTCTCGAGGACCACACTGTCCCGACTGCTAACCTAGTCCTTAGGCACATTATCAGATCGTGCAAATGAACCTAGTTGATTGGAAACGGTCATGAGTGTAATTGGTACGCGGCAACCATGGACTGGGTGCTAGTCATAGCTGGCTTCGTCCTATTGATGACTGGGGGCGAGGTCATAGTACAGGGAGCCATTGTAATCGCGAAGAAGATGCGCGTCCCCCCTCTACTGATAGGATTCACTATTGTAGCCGTAGGAACCTCTCTTCCAGAGTTGGCTGTCTCACTAGAGGCTGTTGCTGGGAATCAACCAGATCTGGCTATTGGTGGCGTAATGGGTTCAAATGTAGCTAATGTGATGCTTGTTCTTGGGACGGCTTCAATGCTCGGTGCTGCTAGCGACCCTGGAAAGGGGGTTAGGAGAGATGCCAAGGCGATGATGTTCGCCTCTTTTTTGCTTCTAGGGGCTGTTTATTTGGAAGAGATTAGTATTTATTTTGGTGCATTCATGTTGCTATGCCTTATTGGATACTATGCCTACTCTTACTTCAACACTAAGCAAGAAGACTCAGAGATTGAAGAGAGCTGGGTCCCTGATAATATTATGATAGCAACTCTAGTGACCACTATAGGAGGAGTTCTGATTTGGAAGGGAGCTGATCTACTGATAGAAGGAGCCACAGGAATCGCCTCAAGTATGGGAATTTCTGAAGCTATTATCGGACTTTCTGTAATTGCTTTGGGGACTTCTCTTCCCGAGCTAGCAGTGACCATAGTAGCTGGATTAAGAGGTCAAGGAGGTGTTGCCGTGGGTAATGTCTTGGGATCCAATATGATGAATATTCTTGGGATATTAGGAGTAACGGCACTAGTTGGAGGAGGAATCACAGTGAATCCCGGATTTGCTGAAAGGGACATTTGGGTGATGCTACTTACCTCTGGTCTTGTCGCGGCAATGTTACTAGATGATAGAGAGATTGGGCGGAGGACTGGTTTCTCCATGGTGGCTGGCTATATTTTGTACATGGCATACCTCTATCTCTAAGACCAAACCCCCGTTCCAGCTGTCATGGTAGACTTCAATCTCACCGAAGAGCAGATAATGATTAGAGAGATGGCGAGGGAATTCTGCGAGGCAGAGGTTACTCCCCATGCTGAGGAATGGGACAGAAACGGCACATACCCGAGGGATGCCATAGCCAAGGCCCATGAATTAGGACTTCTGAACGTTACAATACCAGAAGAATACGGAGGTGCTGGGATGTCTAGTGTGGATGAGATGATAATCTGCGAGGAGCTCTCCAGGGGAGACCCAGGGTTCGGTACTGCTGCATACCACACTATGCTTGCTTCATTGCCGATCTTGACAGGAGGGACCGAGGCTCAGAAGGCGGAATATCTTGGAAGAGTAACTGCAGGTAAACTTGCAGCATACTGCGTTACCGAGCCTGATGCTGGATCTGATGTTCAAGCACTGAAAACTGAAGCTGTCAGAGATGGCGAAGAATACGTGATCAATGGAAGCAAGGCCTGGATATCAGGTGCCGGATATGCAGATTGGTTCTTCGTTCTGGCTTACACAGACAAGACAGCTGGATATGGGGGCCTAAGCGGTTTCATAGTGGACGCAGACTCCCCTGGAATCGAGCTTGGTAAGAAGGAGGATAATATGGGCCAGAGGTGTTCTGATACCAGAGGTGTCAATTTTACAGATGTTAGAGTACCCCAATCGAATCTAATTGGAGGTATTGAGAACGGCGGGTGGATGAACGCTATGAAAGCGTTCGATCACTCAAGACCCGCAGTAGCCTCCGCTGCTGTTGGAAATGCCAGGGGGGCGATGGAAGAGGCTTGGGGATACGCAATGGAAAGGAAGACCTTCGGTAAGCCAATCTCCAAGCATCAGTCGATATCTTTCATGCTAGCCGACATGGCAACAAAGATTGAGGCTGCAAGACTACTCACTTTGAGTGCAGCCAGTGCTCTGGACTCGGGAGAAAGGGCTACCCTAAAGGCGGCTCATGCTAAGAGATTCGCGGCTGACATGTGCATGGAAGTTACTACGGACGCAGTACAAATACTGGGAGGATACGGCTACTCTGAGGAGTATCCGGTTGCAAGAAGGATGAGAGGAGCGAAAATATACCAGATATTTGAGGGTACCAGCCAGATTCAGAGAATGATTATCAGCAGAGAGATGATTCGTGGTAAATAGTATGGATAATGGGATAGGATGTGTCATTCTAGCAGCAGGCAGGAGTAGTAGGTTAGGAAAGCCTAAGGCTCTTATCGAAGTCGAAGGCGTGTCCTTGATTTCATGGATTTTATCCAGATTGAGTAAGGTTGGCATGACGCCGATAGTAGTAACTAGAGAGGAACTTGTCGAGGGAATAAGAGACTCTGTGGGCGACATTGAAATCATAGTTAACGAGGAGCCTGAACTCGGCAGAACTGGCTCTGTCAAGAAGGGACTGAAGCACTTAAAAGAAAAGAATGAAGCATATCTCAGGATTCTTATCGTTCCTGTTGATAGGCCGGGATTCTCGATTTCTACCGTCAAACTACTGATTTCCATGAAATCTAGTTCTTGTCCTTCCAGTGGAGGCAGGGGAGGGCATCCTGTGATAGTAGATAATGACGACATCGAGAAGATTCTGTCTCTTATACACATCTCCGAGCCCACGAGACTTACGTGCATCT
>CAXHFM010000092.1:0-4899 GCA_964016345.1 uncultured Candidatus Poseidoniales archaeon
GGCAGCGTCAGATGTGTATAAGAGACAGGCTCCATTGTCAATAAAAACGAAGTTTCCTTTGGGGTCAAGTATGCAATTACCCGGATGTAAATCACCGTGAAAAGTACCAACTCCAAACATGAACGCACCATGAATTCTGAATAGCTCAAGAAGATCATCCCATCCTAAGGAGGATTTCTCAATTCCTTGTTCTAAGGTCTGTCCCGTAACTAATTCAGAAACAAGGACATGCCTGTTTGAAAGTTCAGAGTAGTATTTTGGGAATCTGAGTCTAGGCATGGGGAAGTCATTTGACAGCTCTTCCTTTATTGTGCTGAGCCTAGAAGCTCCAATTATCTCGTTTCGGAGATCAAGCTCCCGGAGAGTGTAGTCTTCAACGTGCTCTAACAGAGCTATCGGATTTCCTACCTTTCTTAGTTTTGGAGAGATAATCATGGCTATTTTGAGCCATCGACTCATTCTCTTCACATCTCTCTTGAATTTTTTTTCATGGTCACCTTTGATTATTTTCACAACAACTTCATCGCCAGATTTCAGTCTTGCCCTATGAACCTGGCCAACTGATGCTGCGGCCAGAGGCTCCACATCAAACCATGAGACTTCATCGTGATACGTATCTGGGGCCTTTTGTTTCAATATCCTGAAAACATCTTCGGTAGGTATAGTGGAAGCACTACTGTACAGAGACTGGAGTTGCTTACACTTCTCTAGGGTGATGATGTCTGGCCTGAGGGCGAATATCTGAGCGAGCTTCACGGCAAGTAGGCCTTGTCTCTCTATCCACTTGATATTGGCAGGAGATTCTCGAGTAACCTGCCTCATGAAGAGTATGAACTTCAGTAGATGCACAAATAGAGGCAGGGAGCTGTGGATATAATGTGATGTATGTATTCGGATGACTAACTGTTGAAGTTAATGTCATACTTGATACAGTTCTCAGCATTTTCGACTGTAGTTCTTGTAATCTCAACACTTGAGTCATCGGAGTATCTTGAAAGCAAGGCTCCTTCTATTATTCCGTCGTCCAGGGAGTGAATTGGGAGTCCGCCGGGCTTTCTGGATGGGTGCTCTACTAATATGTGGAACTGAGGATCAATGTCGTAGCTGAGCTGTCCCAGTCCTGCGTACTCCCACCAATCCATCATCTCATTTAGAAACTCTATATTTCCCTCGATGTTCTTCAAAGAGAATGCCAGTTCTTGGCCGACTCTGTTTCCTACTTGTCTTAGGAGATGATGGACATCAATTCCAAACGCGGACAGAGCCTCAATACCGCCAGATTCAAGATTTCTTCTAGCATCGCTTATCTCAAGTCCTGAAGCTAGGAAAGCGTCAGGATTGAATGGTGTATCTCCTTCTGGGATATCATCTGATATCTGGAGAACTTCTCTAATTTTCTCTAGGAATGAGCCACTATCGATAGTGAGCTTGAGTGGGTCTACAATCCTCTCCTCAGTGAATCTCTTGGATGCTACGTCGTAAGGTATTGCCTCCTCCCATATCGTATCTAGAAGATTTTTCTGAGACTCTGCGAAAGACTCTGATTCAACTGTCAGAGCCGCGTCGTTCTTTCCTCTTCCAACAGGATTCTCTTCCATACTGAGATACTGAACAACTTCAAAGTCGTCTACCAATGCCCCCTGTGCATCCAAATCATCAGAGTGGCGGATCTCTATTGTGTCATGGAGATCGTTGTAGAATCTGATAGTCCTTCTTTCTAGCTGTGAAAGAACCCTAACTCTGACTCCTCGAGAGGATGCTTCGTTCACCGCCTGCAATGCGCTACTTCTACATAGGTGAAGAATTCCAAATTTCCCGAGAGTCAGGACAATCTCATACTGGGCCGCTTCTGCCATCTTCTCGATTCTTTTCATGATGTGGACTCTTTCTTTCAGTACGGCAAACTTCGGCTCATCATCGGAGGTTCCTTTCTCAACTGGAGAAGAGTACTTTGATCCACTCTGAATATCCTCGAGTCCTTGTTCTATCCTCTTCAGTTGCTCCTTTCTTATCTCTATCAGGTGAGTGACAGCACTGTCTAGCGGAGGGCTGGAAAATCTCATTGGCCTATCTGCGGTTGTTGTCACTAGTCCTATCCTCTGCAATCTTTCGAGCGAGTTGTATGCATCTAGCCTAGTGGTGTCAAGCTCTTTAGCCAGCTCACTGGCCTTGATGTTTGATTTTCTAGATAGCACTGTCAAAGCATTAATCTCTCTCTCGGAAAGACCTGCATCGGTGAGGATCTGGTTCCATGTCAGGAGAATCGTCCCCCGTCAGTTATGTTGCTAAGTGAGTCTAGTATCTTCGCAACGTGTCTCCTAGGTCTGAAGAGCCAATCATAGACATGTTTGATTGTATTGTCAGGACCAATAACAAAGGAGGATTTAGCAGGGAAGGTTCCTAGATGGACGGGGACTTTGAACAAGTCGGCTACCTTTCTGTCAGAATCCGATAGAAGGGTGAAAGGAAGATCAAGTTCTTGTTTGAACTCTCTATGTTGCTGGACAGAGTCTTGGCTGATTCCGATTACTTCTACCGATGGCTCCAGTGAGCGGAATAAATCATATTGTTGCTTAAAGCTCAGGCATCCCCTTTTACAAGTCGGGGAGCCAGCCTTAGCATAGAAGAATACCACTTTCCAAGACCCGTCCAAATCACTGAAATTGAATTCCTCGCCGTCGCTAGTGGGCAACGAAAAATCTGGTGCTTTCTGGCCTACCATTGATGACATTAACAATCTCTCCAGTGATACGAACGGCTTCCTATATGTCAAGTATGTGGCCCATTCTCTTACCTTTGGTTGATAAATAATGTATATTCTCCAACGATACCCCTGAAATATGCTCTATTCTCTTTTCAACATCGATACCGCTGTTCCTAAGGCCTTGAATTTTTAGAGGATTATTAGTCATTAACCTCACTCTCTTGACTCCAGCTTCCTTGAGCATCCTGGCGGCAATCCCGTATTCTCTTGCATCTGCCGGAAGCCCCAAAGCTAGGTTAGCGTCTAGGGTGTCGTATCCTATATCCTGGAGAGCATATGCCTGGATCTTTGAATGTAATCCTATGCCTCTTCCTTCTTGCCTTAGGTAAACTATCGCTCCACATCCCTCCTCTTGGATTTTACTCATTGCGGCATGTAGCTGGGGGCCACAATCACATTTCATGGACCCAAATGCATCCCCCGTCAGACACTCTGAATGTATTCTGACTAGAGGAGCATCACCGTTGGATATGTCTCCGGTGTACAACAATGCGTGCTCTTTTCCGTTAGAGTCCGGAGTGATTCTCACTCTGAAGTTTCCGAACTCCGTAGGAAGGTAGGCATCTGCTTCAATTTCAATCGGTTCTGCATTCTTTCTGACTTGGATAGTCATGTATGTTGGCAATCACGGCAGGTTATGAATGAATGTTTAAAATCCAGTAGGAAAGAAAACACCGCCTTATATGCATGGGAGCTGAAAAGGATTCATGATTAGTGCGACGGGGGGAGTGATCAGTCTATCCTGTCCAAGGGTTCGGAGATTAAACGATGACCCGATAAACAACGCGGGGGATTTCGTACTATATTGGATGACATCGACTCGAAGGTACCACTACAACTCTGCCATGGACAGAGCTATCGAATTGTGCCAGGAGTTGGGAAAGCCCCTGTTGGTGGTCGAATGTATCTCCGTCAGGCATGAGTGGTCTAGTGAGAGAGTTCTGACTTTTGTAGTCCAGGGTATGGTAGACAACATTTCAATTTTCTCGGATAATGGAGTTACTTACTTGCCATGGATCGAGAATCACCTTGACTCTGGAGATGGTATGCTCAAAAAGCTCTCAACAAAGGCTTGTGCTGTTGTAATTGATGACTATCCCACCTATCTACCTCGATGGGTCATGGAAAGGGCTAGCAAAACATGCAACGTTAGCGTAGAGGCTGTGGACTCCAACGGGATCATCCCCATGAGCTACGCCGACAAGGCACACAAGACTGCTTACTCCTTCAGAAAACATGTCCAGAAGACCCTCTATGGTGCACTCTCCACAATGCCCAACGAAAATCCAATGGATGGAGTTGATTCTGATTTAAGAATGGACACGTCGAGTCTAGATAACCTAATCACAGAATTGGATCTAGATTTTACTCCTTTGGAATGGATTTGGAGAGTTGCTGAAGGAGGTAGCGTTGGCAAGAAAGCCATGGCGCCACTAAAAATAGATCACGAGGTATGTTCCGTAGAATCAATGAGAGGCGGGTTTTTTGAGGCATCATCAAGATTGGGTAGGTTCCTTGAAAATAGGTTGCGTAGTTACTCAGAAGGAAGGAATGACGCAGATAATCCCGCGGTTAGCGGTCTATCCCCTTGGATTCATTTTGGACACATTTCAACTTTCAGGATTGTGCACGAAGTACTCGAAAAGGAGAATTGGACATATGATTCAGTATGTGTGGAAGATACCGGAAGAGGTTCCAGATCCGGATGGTGGGGCCTATCTGAATCTGCGGAGTCATTTCTGGATCAAATAATCACCTGGAGAGAGCTTGGGTTCAACTTTGCACATTTTAGGAAGGACCACAATACGCTAGATTCCATACCTAATTGGGCCAAACAGACTCTCAATGAACATAGAGATGACGAGCGTGTAAGCTATACTTTCGAGGAAATAGAGAACGCGAAGACAAGTGACGAGGTATGGAACTCAGCTCAACGACAACTACTCAGAACTGGGCACATGCACAACTACCTGAGGATGCTTTGGGGGAAAAGAATCCTAGAATGGTCACCAAATCCTGAAACGGCCGCTGATTGGATGATCAGGATCAATGACAGATGGGCCCTAGACGGAAGAGATCCAAATTCCTACACCTGTCTCTTATACACATCTCCGAGCCCACGAGACTTACGTGCA
>CAXHFM010000093.1:0-4863 GCA_964016345.1 uncultured Candidatus Poseidoniales archaeon
CACTAATGGATGCGATGCATTGGGGCCTGAACGAGCTGATACCGCACGATGCGCCTGTAGGCTTGATAGCACTGGGTAAAGAGGGGGAAGGAGTGGGTTTGTCGAATACTGTGATGCCTTGGGCTTCATGGACAGAGGACCAACTCTAGGGGGATGCGCTTAAGGAGTGCCCTTTGCTGGAAGCGCTGGTGGCAACTTGTCAGACGTCGAGACTAGGATTCAGCAGATAGCCCAAGTATTGGGACAGTTAGACGATTCCCAGGTTCCCAGAAATATCAGGGCCTCCGCTAAGGAGGCAGTAGAACAATGGCTCCTCAACAGGGGCAAAGATATGGACGTGAGGCTGGGAATGACAGCCTCAAAGCTTGATGACATATTCAATGATGCGAATCTGCCGATACACTACGGCCCGCTTTGTCTGCAGATTCAGACTGCCCTAGAAACTCTAATGGCAGAGCACAAAAGGAACAAATGACACTCAAGTCTTCCTTCTCTCAGCGGCCTTTTGCCTGAAGTTTTTGTAGCCACACTTTCTACATGCTCGAGGAGCCTTTGCGCCCCTGTGAGTTGCAGAGCACTTCATGCATACCCACTTCTTCAGTAGACGTGCTTCTGCTACCGCGTGTCTCTGTGCCATCAACCCGCCGACCTACCAACCCTACATAACCACTTCGCGACAAATTCCAGCGTCTTCATCGCACTATCGCTTCCAAAGCATTCAAACACCCTCTGCATTGGAGCCCATCCTGTGCCTGCCAGCGTAGTACTCGGCGCCCAGTGGGGGGATGAGGGCAAGGGCAAGGCCATAGACCAACTCGCCGCCGACTCAACATGGGCCGTCAGGTTCCAAGGAGGGAACAATGCGGGTCACACAATTGTACTCGGAGATACTACCCTAAAGCTTCACCAGATACCTTCCGGTGTTACCTCTCCCAACTGTAACCTTATTCTCGGAGATGGCATGGTCATCGACCCTTGGGTATTGGAGGAAGAGCTCGATAGGTGGTACGCTCTGACTAAAGAGAGGCCAGAGGGAGAGAGGCTGTTCATCAGCGAAAGAGCGTCGGTGATACTCCCTTTCCATAGGATGTACGATAGCGCTGATAAGGTAGTAGGCACAACTGGAAGGGGGATAGGGCCAGCCTACATGGACCGTATTGAGAGAGTAGGAATCAGATTCGTTGATATCCCTTACCTCGTTGATGACGATGCAAAGGTGGAAGAAACCGTCACCCGGATGAATAAGCAGCTAGATTCAGTGGACGTATCAGATAGAGTGGAGAAAGAAGATCTAGTAGCTCATTTGAGATGGATTTTGGAGAGGTACGAAGGTGCCATCAGGCAGACTGGGAGGATGATTCACACGGCCTTAGAGAACGGTGAGAACGTACTTCTCGAAGGCGCACAGGGGGCGATGCTGGACATCGATCAAGGAACCTATCCCTTCGTCACGTCCTCGGTGACCAGTAGGGCGAACGCTACCCACGGAGCTGGAATACACCCGGGGCATGTCGAGAACTGCTTCGGGATATCCAAGGCCTACACCACCCGGGTAGGGAACGGCCCCTTCCCTACAGAGCTCCCCTACGAGGAAGGACCAGGCAATCACATGGCAATGGTTGGACATGAGTTCGGCACTACCACAGGAAGGCCAAGAAGGACAGGTTGGATGGACATGGTATCCCTCTCAGATAGCCATAGGGTGAATGGATACACCGGTATCGTACTCACCAAGCTGGATGTTCTGGGCGGCCTAGATGAGTTGAAGATATGCACCAGTTACGAACTAGACGGACGGACTGTAGGTCATATGCCGACCAGTTGCGAGGAACTAGCCAGATGCAAACCAGTCTACGAGGTGCATCCAGGGTTCCCCGCTTTCTCCGAAGAGGAGTGGATAGCTATGGCCGAACTGTCCAGAAGCACGGGCAAAGGGTACGAGGTTCTCCCGGAAGCGGCACTGTCTTATGTCAGGAGAATAGAGGAACTGTCGGGCATTCCAATCGTAAGCATAGGGATCGGTCCCGACAGAAAGGCGTCAATCGCTAGTCTAGGCGGGCCTTTCGATACCGAGCCCGAAGAGACAACCTTCTAATTGGCTCACTCAGACGAGGGCCTATGGGGTTCAAGTCCAATGCCCGCAAGAAGAGGCAACAATCTGGTGGAGACAGCCTCGCAAAGAAGTCTTCGGATGAATTTGTCGGGCAAGTAAAGTGTGATGTTTCTGGGTGTAAAAACTGGGCTGACAAGAAGGTAGGTGGCAGAAAGCTCGCATTCGATAGAGCGGCTGATGTGTGGGGTGAATCCGGCCTAAGCAGCGATTCTAGGAGGGTCACCATATGCAAGTCATGCTATCGCACCTGGAAGAAGGCGAAGAAGGACGAGCCCACTGAATGGTCCTAATACTCGGAGTTGCACAAATGGCCTCAGAGAGTACAGGCGGAAGAATCGGGTCAATCATTGGTGGCGTATTCCTTTTCTTTTTCGGACTCCCATTCACACTAGTGCCGTACATGATACTCGGTGATATGCGTGGTACGGATGCAGGTTTATCTGAATCTATATTCCTGACAGCTTTCTCAGTACCATTCCTTTTGGCGGGACTCGGGGTTCAATTTCTTGGTCTGAGCGCCATATTCGGGTGGATCAACAGCGAAGTGGAGCCCGATGCCAAATCTATCACAGAGCATCCCTATAAAATTCAATTCCCCAATCCATTAAAAATTGAAGTCGATGGTAAAGTAACGGAGTTTCAACTCGACAACCAAAAAGAACTGTCCTATGAGGCGATTCGTGGAATCCTTGCTAGCGATGAATTTTGGATAATCCACTTGGATGCCAACAGGGACGCCTTTATCCAAATGCACATCGGCAATAGTCAGTTTGAGTATTGGTCAGATGGTGCAATGCAGCATCAGCAAACTGGAGACATCGATGACGCCCTAAAATACCTAGAATCAATTGCCTCAAGAGAAGGGTATGAGAAATACTTAGAATCAATTAGAGGCAAACCAAGCCCTGTGGCTAAAGTCATACAAGAAAAGGAGTGGTGGAAGTAGGGAAAAATCAGATTCCTTCCGACAGTAACAATGTTAGATGGGAGTCATCAGCGAACACCATGACTGCGCAACCACTGAATGAGCCTATACTGGGATACTCTCCGGGAAGTCCTGAAAGGAACTCCATAATTCAAGAGATTGACAGGCAGATGTCTGAGACTATCGAGATACCCTGTATAATCAACGGGGAGGAGGTCTTCACCGGTCACACGATACCGCAGGTCATCCCACACGACCACGGGCACATTCTCGCTAATGTCCACCTGGCTGGTAGAGAGGAGATGGAATCAGCCTGCTCAGCAGCAGTCAATGCTCAGAGATCATGGATCGAAATGGGACTGGAAGAGAGATGTAAGATCTTCGAGAAGTGCGCAGACCTACTGGCTGGAGATTGGAGGATGAGGGTGAATGCATCCACGATGCTCAACCAGTCCAAGACCGTGTTCCAGGCAGAGATTGACTCTGCTTGTGAGCTCATTGACTTCTGGAGGTTCAACTGCCACTATGCAAGGGGGTTCCATGATGACTTCCAGCCACTAGTCTCCCCAGAGGGAGTTGTTAACTCGACAGATATCAGGCCACTCGAGGGCTTCGTACTCTCAATCACCCCATTCAACTTCACGAGCATCGCAGCAAACCTGCCAAGCGCGCCTGCTATAGTGGGATGCACCAGTGTCTGGAAGCCCAGCAGGAACTCCTACTATTCCAACTACTACTTGATGAGGCTGATGATGGAAGCAGGACTCCCCCCAGGGGTAATCAACTTCCTCCCCGGCTCGGGTGCAGAGATTACTGAGGTTGCACTATCAAACCCCAATTTCGCTGGATTGCACTTCACTGGTTCTACAGCTACCTTCCAGGGCCTGTGGCAGGAAATCGGGCTAGCTCTGCCCAAGCTCAATTCATATCCCCGAATCGTTGGCGAAACAGGGGGCAAGGACTTCGTAGTCGCACATCCAGACTGCGACAGAAGGGGTCTAGTCGTAGCCTTGCTAAGGGGGGCGTTCGAATACCAGGGGCAGAAGTGCTCAGCTGCCAGCCGGGCATACATCCCTAGGTCAGTATGGGAGGGGATATCCGACGAATTATCCGACGAGATTGGCAAGATTGCAATGGGCGATGCTAGGGACTTCACCAACTTCATGACCGCTGTGATAGACAAGAGGGCTTTTGACAAGATATCAGGATACATCCAAAGGGCCACAGAAAGGGACTCCTGCGAGGTCTTCTGTGGCGGTGGATGTGACGATACTGTGGGCTACTTCATCGAGCCAACAATCATCCTGACCGAGGACCCCAATTCAGAGTCCATGATCGAGGAAATCTTCGGCCCGGTCCTAACAGTGTACGTGTACGAAGACGACGAATTCGATGCAATTCTCAGAGTGTGTGACGAGGCTTCCCCATATGCCCTCACCGGATCAATCTTCTCGACCAATGAGGAGAACATACAGAGGGCATTCGAGGCACTTCGATTCACTGCTGGAAACTTCTACATCAATGACAAGCCCACCGGTGCGGTGGTGGCACAGCAACCCTTCGGTGGCGCAAGAGCATCAGGGACCAACGACAAAGCAGGCGGTCCTCTGAACCTACTCAGGTGGATCAGCCCAAGGTCAGTAAAGAGAACCCTCCGGCCTCCCCATGATTGGACATACCCGTTCATGCAACAAGAATGACCAAGTCAAAGTTAATGTATCCTGCCGATTTGGAAAGCAATACTGGGGAGCATTTGCTGAGAGGCCACCCCGTGTGGCGACCCACAGACCTGATCTGGGTAATGCCAGCGGAGGAAGTGAAATGA
>CAXHFM010000094.1:0-4848 GCA_964016345.1 uncultured Candidatus Poseidoniales archaeon
CACGCCTATGTTCGTCGGCAGCGTCAGATGTGTATAAGAGACAGAGTAGATGATAATATTTTGAATAATCTCTTTGATTCTCGATGAGTCTATTTGCTAATGCCCTTACCGGATTCTATGAGAGAGCTCGTGATAGATGGTAATTCCCTGACTATACGTGACGTAGTAGACACTGGTTTAGGACTAACCAAAGTGGTTCTTTCAGAATCTGCTAGAGAAAAAATGAGTGTATCCAGGGAGGCGGTTGTAGAAATTCTGAAAACCGGAACCGTAACTTACGGCATAAATACCGGTTTTGGCGCTCTTTCTTCCGTTTCTATCATGCCGGATAAATTAGAACAGCTCCAAGCCAATTTGATCAGGAGCCACTCGTGTGGTATAGGAGAACCAATGGAAAACCGCCACACTCTTATGATGATGCTAATTAGAGCAAATACACTTTGTAGAGGCAACTCTGGTGCTAGACCAACAATAGTTGATACACTTATTTCAATGATTAACCATGGCATATGTCCAGTGATACCTAGAATTGGCTCACTTGGGGCTTCAGGAGATTTAGCTCCATTATCTCATCTAGCATTAGGCATGATGGGAGAAGGGGAGTGTAACATTAGGAATGAAACCGGAGAATGGTCTTCATTGCCCTCTATCGAGGCTCTTGGAAAATATGGAATTACTCCAATAGTTCCGGCCGCTAAAGAAGGACTATCCCTTATCAACGGCACAAGTCAAATGTGCGCCTTCATGTGCGAGGCATTGTATAATTTGGATATCCTTTGTTTTGCCTCTGATGCCTCTGTCGCTTGTACTGTTGAGGCTATCAGAGGATCTCACAAGCCTTTCGATCCAAGAATACACAATTCCAGGCCTCATCCTGGTCAAACTTTGTCAGCAGCAAGGATTTCATCGCTTTTAGAAAATTCAGAAATTAAAATTTCTCATTTAAATTGTGATCGAGTCCAGGACGCATATTCCATAAGATGCTCTCCGCAAGTACATGGGCCTGTTATTGACATGCTAAGAGAATCTAGAAGGATTCTAGAAATTGAGATAAACAGCTCTACAGACAATCCTCTTGTATTCACTGAGGGAGGTAGTACAGAGGTGATATCTGGAGGTAATTTTCATGGTCAATACATTGCATTGAGCAGTGATTCAATCTCCATAGCATGTCACGAGCTTGCAAGTATTTCAGAGAGAAGAATAAACCAGATATTAGATCCGAAATGGAGTGGGCAAAGCGCATTTTTGGCTAATAATGAAGGTCTTGAGAGTGGTCTAATGATAATTCAATACTCCTCGGCTGCAGTATTAGCAGAATTACACCTATTATCAAACCCCGCAACTACATCCAACACTCCAGTGAGCAATGGGAAGGAGGACCATGCATCAATGGGTGCCACGGGAGCATACAGAACTATGATTTCAACCAGGCTTTTGGCTAATGTTATCGCGAATGAAATTATTTGTGCTTCAGAGGCAATAATCAGGATTAATGAAAAACCGGGCCAAGGTGTTTCTAAAGTTCTTGAATGGTCAAGGAGTATTGTAGCGCCTCTTGAGAGCGACCGGCCTTTGTCGAAGGACACAAAAAACCTTTCTGAGTCATTATTGAATGGGGATCTAACCAGGATTTTTATGTGATTTTATGCAAGAGAAAATGCACCTAACTCAACATCCAGGGCTTAACCCTCCATCATTTAAAGCTAGGATTACAGACGTCCTTGATGACGGTGTATACTTAGATAGAACATTTTGTTATCCGAGAGGTGGCGGACAACCCGGAGATAAGGGAACGATTGCCTCCATCGATAAAACAAGTCATATGGGCGAAGTTAAACCTGGAGATAGTATTCTCCATCCATTAGAAAGTCCTGAATTATTCGAAATAGGAGATAAAATTGATTGTGAGATAGACTCATTTTGGAGGAATAGGAATACAAAGATGCACACAGCACAACATGTTTTCTCGGCAATAGCAAATGACATGTACAATGCTGAAACAGTTGGCAATCAAATTAGTGATAAGACTACAAGGATTGATCTATGGTTCCCAGACAGAGATCTCTTCGATCCCGAAGAAATTACTCTGCAGGTAAACGATGTTCTTGACTCAGGTGCCGACGTCTTGATTCATAAATGGTCTCGGGAGGAAATCCTTAGCCACGACATGATGAGGCATACAAATTTCATGGACAGGATACCCTCGTCAATTAGTATGCTCAGAGTTGTAGAGATAGAAGAAATCGATTTGTGCCCGTGCGGGGGGACACATGTAGGAAATATTTCAGATATCCCAGAAATAAACATTGTCAATGTAAAGTCCAAGGGTGCTGGAAAACTAAGAATATCATATAATTGAATTTTCTTATTGATAGGTTACAAATTACTGGTGGGCTCGGCAGGAATTGAACCTGCGATCTTCGCCATGTCAAGGCGACGTCATAACCCCTAGACCACGAGCCCAGTAATATTCCGACCCCGTTCTACTCAATGAATGATTGCATTACTATGATATGATTTTTGATATCTTTCCTGAACATCCTTCCTGGCTACAAAAACCATGCGCACGAGTTCTACCGTTTTTCATTAGATCTAGACGGCAGTCAATGATTTCACCATATTTTTTACATGTTAAACAAAAACCATCGACCTTTCTGCTCATGTTCCTACATACATAGCTAAACTAACCTCAGATAAGGGATTTTTGGTAATATCATCTATTTATCTCTAAAAACGTTATACTAATCTAAAGTTAGCTGTGTTTTTCATTATTTTTTTTCTGATAACCTGGATTATCAGTTATCCGTGTAGCTCTATTTTGTAACATTTGTATTAGTCGGAAAATAATATCACGACATACGAATGATAAATCATAATGGTAATTACAAACATGTTAATAATTTTAGATATTTACAGATGTATTAGTTTCATTTTACAATTATCCCATTTACCATGGTTTTCGATATAGGATTCATTCCAGGGGTTTGACACCAGGATTCTACCTTCTTGGAATGAAGAATGTTAAGTGACGCCGAATTATTTTCTAAAATTACTCCGAGAGCACCATTCTCCTTATTCACCATTGTTGTAGAAGGATTCCTAGTGCTTGCAGTCAGCGCAGTGATAGGATCTATTCCACACCTATGCGTAGCAAGAGACCCGATGAATGGCATAGAGATCGTATTGCAATTAGGATTGAAATCTGTAGCAATAGAAAAGGCCCAAGAGTTTTCGACACATTTTTTCATCGGAGGGAAATCATCGATACCCAATACGTATTGTGTGCCTGGGAGGAAGGTTTGCATTACTCCAATCTCATGTGCTATAGCTCGGGACTCGTCGTCCGAAGTAGCAACATGGTCAGCGCTAATGGAACCCAATTCGGCGGCAATTGCTAGTCCTCCCGAGTCTACAAATTCGTCCGCATGTATCCTAGAACCCATTCCCATTTCTTTTGAAGCTGTGATAATTTCAAATGTATCATCTATTGTAAACCAACCAGGTTCACAAAACACATCTGCCCAATTAGCAATGCCTTGATTTACAACCATCGGCAACTGTTTTCCAATCAACTCTTCTATGTATTCCTCCTTGCTCATCCTAGAAGGGATATCATGCGCACCTAACCAAGTAGCTTGGATTTCACAAGGTGAAATTTTATTCACTCTCTCCGTGGCTTCAAGTAGTTTAAGTTCTGACAGAGTGTCAAGTCCGTATCCGCTTTTAGCTTCCATAGTCGTGGTACCAAGCTTCAATGCATCATATGCTCTATAGGCGCCAAGCTCTACCAATTCGTCTATCGAACAACTTCTCGTGCTTTCTACTGTCTTAGATATCCCCCCGCCTAATTTGGATATATCCGTGTATGTCAGACCTTTTTGTCTGAGTGCAATTTCATTACTCCTATCCCCGTCCCAAATTAAATGAGTGTGAGAATCTACGAAACCTGGTACTATAGCCCCTCCTTTAGCATCTATTATGTTCATATTGCCTAACTTTTCTGAAAATCTATCCCATGATGGTGCATATTCTGAAATTAAACCCTCGGAGTCTATTATTTTCACTATTAGCCCGTCCTCAATTAGAATTCCGAGTCCTTCAGAATAGACATTGAGTTCTTTATCGCCCATTTCCTCACCTATGAGCGGTTTTGTAATGTCACCATGAGACATGTGAGCTATTTCCCCTGAGTTAACAACCAGTGTTCGCACGACTCTCGACAGTAGTGATGCTTGAAAGCACTACCCTTCTCGTAGATATGTGACAGGACTAGTTGTAGGCATAGAAAGTACTGCTCATACGCTATCTATTGGCTTTGTTGATGAAACAGGAGAGCTATATTCATCTGAATCAGCACTTTTCAAGCCAAAGGAAGGGGGCATACATCCTCGCGAAGCCGCCGATCACCATTCTTTAGCAGCACCGGGACTCGTTTCTGCTCTGTTGAGGAGGAAGGATTTCAATCAAGATGACATCGTTGCAGTTTCATTTAGTCAGGGTCCAGGACTTGGTCCCTGCCTACGGATTGGTGCTTCGGTTGCCCGCTCACTCTCGTCATACTGGAAAGCGCCGTTAATTGGTGTTAATCACTGCGTAGCACATATTGAAGTAGGCAGGAATCAGACTGGATGTGAAGATCCGGTTTTACTATACGCAAGCGGGGGAAATACGCAAGTTATAGCTAGATCTGGAGATAAATACAGGGTCATAGGGGAGACTTTGGATATTGGAATTGGGAATATGTTAGATAAGTTTGCACGAAACCATGGAATAGCATTTCCGGGCGGACCGGCCATTGAGCTGTCTCTTATACACATCTCCGAGCCCACGAGACTTACGTGCATC
>CAXHFM010000095.1:0-4804 GCA_964016345.1 uncultured Candidatus Poseidoniales archaeon
TCTACACATTTATGATAGCCGCTGGGGCACTGACCGGTGAGGCGTTTTATGGGGTTGAAGCCGCCATCCTCGCTGTACTCGACGACCAGATAGGGACCAACCTCTCAAACTGGCCAGCAATTAGACTAGCTGGATTTATAATTCTCAATGCCATTCTGGGTGCCTTGATCTACGTCCTTTTCAGTAAAGCCGGGATAATAGGTGCCAATGGAGGCCCAGGTGATACGGATTCCAAGGTTATGGATGCAGAGCTTGCGTGATTTCATGAGTCAGGAAGATTACGCTAAGCCGGGGCATTATGCTCTCTTAGCAGTTGCACTCGTTGCTGTATCCAGCGCCGGTGCCGTGCTCCAACAGATGGATGGAGTGCCTCCCCTACTGAAGGCCTCGTGGAGAATGTATGGAACATCCATAGTACTAATCCCCGGCTTCATCTACCAGTGGAATAGGATGGAAGCAGGTACCCTTGAAAGCAGGGACTGGTTACTGATGTCAATTTCAGCTACATTCCTAGCTCTTCACTTCGGCAGCTGGATTTGGTCCCTAGATCACACTAGCCTAGTCCATAGCCTACTTTTTGTGACTAGCCATCCACTGGTCGTAGTAGCACTGATGCCACTCATCGGGGCATCAGTGAGAAGAGGGCATGTCTTCGGTGCTATCATAGGTTTTCTCGGGGCATCCATAGCCCTGATGGAAGTAGAGAGTAACAGTGAAGTGACATTGATTGGGGACGCAGCTGCTTTCCTAGGTGCCGTCACAGTTGTCGGGTACCTAATGATAGGAAGGCACCTCAGGTCCTCTAGAAGCACCCCGGTATTCATCTACGCATTCCCGGTCACGCTGTTAGCGGGACTAATACTCACGATTGGCTCGGTCTCTTTAGAGGGAACAGCCCTAACCTCCGCCACACCTGAGCTAAGTGCATTAGGCTGGACGGATGCAGTATGGCTTCCGTGGATAGCATACCTTTCACTCGGGCCCGGCCTTTGCGGTCATACTATCATAAACACCGCACTTAGGTGGATTTCCCCGATTGTCGTGTCTGTTGCACTGATATTCGAACCAGTCATCGGAGGAGCAATAGGATGGGCGATGACCGGAGAGGCCTATATCGGAACATGGACATTAATCGGCGGTCCATTGATGTTGGTAGGAGCTGTAATGGTTACCATGGAAGAGGGTAAGAATAAGCAAAATACAGACACGCATTCATGAACTCCACGCCTGTCGGGGTAGCATGGCTAAAGCACATCTTCTTGTTACTAACGATGATGGAATAGAAGCTGACGGCCTGGTTTCACTGGTTACGAGACTGCACTCAGCAGGACATCCAGTGGTGGTACTTGCCCCACAGAGCGAGCAGTCTGCTACTGGGATGAAGCTGACCCTCTCGAGTGGCATGCAATTCACAGAGAGAAAAGATCTCTCTGAATCTATCAAGGTTGAAGGAGGCCCTCCGCTCAGAATGTTCTCCCTAGACGGTAGCCCTTGTGATTGCGTGATTGTGGCGCTTGAGGGAGGGCTGAAATCATGGGCACCAGAAATAGACCCAAGGCTCTGCATTTCTGGAATTAATCACGGCCCCAATCTTTCTATCGATGTACTTCATTCAGGCACTGTATCCGCAGCGAGAGAGGCCTCACTTTACGGTATGCCAGCGATCGCCACCAGTCTAGCGACATACAATCACAGGAACTTCGAGAGCACTCTTGAGGTCGTAATGGGGCTGGTTGCCAGATGTGAAGAGTCACTACCTGTCAAACTTCCCAACTTACTCAGGCCCAATGGAACCGGGAACAAGCCATCCGGTGATGACCAAGAATCATTGTTGAGATCGGCTTTCCATCACGGTGACATCTTCCTAAACGTGAATCTACCAGAAAAATGGAATGGTTCCATCACCACAGTTTCATTGGGTGCGAGGTGGTACAGAAGTGCTTCTGACATGGATCAGGTGCCCTCCAAAGGAATAGAATTTGAAGTCGGTGCGGCTACTATCGTCGAGGAAGATATCCCAAGAACGGACTGCAATGCGATAAATGACGGAAAGGCGTCGATAACGCCTCTCGGTAGCTGGCCTTCTAACCACCCTCTCGGAATCAGTGAAATACTGCTAAAGTCTTCCATAAAAGAGTCTCAAGACGGCCTTCCCTATTGGTTATGAGAGTCAATGATGTGATGTATCACAGAGATGCATGAATGCCCCTGTAGCCAAGTCTTCCCCAAAGACAACGAACCTAGAGGGGGCTCTACTCCCTTCAAGTCCAAGTCCAAATCATCTGAAAGAACAAATCCACACTTCTCTGGAATTCCGACATTTTCGAAAATACTTCCTCTGGCATCTAGAACATAGGAACTCACGCCATCCATATTCCACTCCCTCAGGGTCTGATAGATATCGCCACCAGATTGCCTTATTCCCTTGGAAACCCCTGTGAAATGTCCGATTGGGGGAACTGGAGTCTTCATCAGGGATTTGAAGTGGCCCGCTATTGACCTCTCATCCGGTCTAACGCCTCTAAGATCGCAACCATCGAAAAAGACCCTTCTCGGTATGCCACCCCCCATAAGATGGACAATTATCTGTGTATCCTTCCTTATCCCATGAGATATGAATAGGGCAGAATTTACTGCTCTTGCGAGGACGTCCATCCGTCCACCATCGCCAGGTAAGTCGTTTAGGTTAAGCTTCCCACTACTGGGCGCCCTATTGCCAATTATGGCAAATCTCCTATCCATGGGATCACCCCATGCCTAATTCAGAATCATCGAAGTCCATCATAGACTGCATCTGCCTGCGGAACCTTCTATCGCCCTTCATGCCGCGCATCATCTTCCTACTCCTATTCCATTGTGCAAGCAACTCTTTGACATCTTTCTCAGTTGCTCCGGAGCCTCTTGCTATCCTCCTTATCCTACTAGATTTTAGCAATAAGGGCTCATCCTTCTCCATTTGGGTCATCGAATCCATTATTATCCTGAATTTCTCGAGATTATTCTGCATCTGCCTTTTTTGCCCAGTGCTGAGATTCCCCATTCCCCCAAACATGCTATCAGGTAAGTGTGAAAGCAGCTTATCCATGGTCCCAATCTTGCTCATCATCTCCATCTGCGAGTACATATCGGTCAGAGTGAACCTACCAGACATCATCCTCTGAGTAATCCTCATGGCTTCATCCTGATCTAAATCCTCAGGCGTGAGGTCAATCAGTCCCTTGATGTCACCCATACCAAGTAATCTAGAAATGAAACGATCCGATTCGAACTTCTCAAGATCCTGTATTCTCTCCCCCTCTCCTACGAAGACGATGGGAGCCCCAGTGGCGGAAACTGCGCTAAGCGCACCTCCTCCTCTAGCAGTTCCGTCAAGCTTAGTGACAACAGTTCCAGTCACGCCTACCAAATCATGGAATGTTTGAGCCACAGGTCCAGCAGCTTGACCCACCTGAGCATCAATAACAAGAAACCTCTCTGTTGCATTGGCTATTTCAGCTATGGAAACGAGCTCTTCCCTGAGGGAGTCATCAAGGCTATCCCTACCGGCTGTATCGATAATTACCACATCAGAGTTACTGAATTCCTTCAGTCCATTCTTAACTATCTTTGAGGCATCACTCTCACCAGGTTCCCCATATACCGTAACACCAGTTCCCTCCAGTAACTGGCAAAGTTGCTCATATGCTCCAGGCCTGTGGGTGTCCGCCTCTATGACAGAGACTCTGACTCCGTGACGTCGCCTCCACCAATCTGCAACTTTGGCAGTTGTAGTCGTTTTTCCCTGTCCGTATAGGCCAACCATCAATATAGTCTCATTATGAGGCCTGATATCCCTTGGAGGGCCCAACATCCTGACTAATTCAGTGTAGATGATATTCATCGCATGGGTTTCTAGCTTGGTGCCAGGCCGTGGCTCTTCCTCGACGACCCTCCTCTCAACCTTCTCTGTGAGTTCTTTCGTCTGTCTGACATTAAAGTCCGCCTCCAATAGGGCCCTGCGTAATGACTTACTGAGCTCCTTCAACGTGTCTTCATCAATTTCCCTCTTGCCTTTCAGAAGACCTGCTGAACCTAGAATACGCCTCTTCAAGCCGTCCAGCGCCATGTGGTCGGGTCCCGATAGGGTGGTTTGAACATTGTCCGAGGCAGATGAACTCAAATGCCCAGTCCCATGGCGAACCATGGCTACTGGTATGTGGCAAACCCAAGCTGCATTCGCCATCGGCATAATCGGCGTTTTCATCGGATGGAGGGGTTCAATAGCTAAGATGACAGGTTTCTTCGATCTATCAGGATCAGTCAAATACCTACTCTATGGCATCGTCTCCGGAATGCTCCTAGCCTCAGCAGCCGATACTCTGATACTCTCCGGAATTATTACCCAGGAAGTGAATATCATCACGGCTGGTTCATACGCCCTTCTTATCGCGATATGCGAGTCAGCGTTCGTTCTTTTTCTTCTCGGACGACCGAGAAACATAGCACTGAGGGCATCTCCTCCTTTTGGGTGGACTTTGGGACTCGGAATCGGTGCGATGCAGTCATCTGTTCTGGCATTCAGGCTTTTTGATGAAGAACTGAACTCAACCTTCTCTGGATTTTCCATGTATTCAGTAGCTATATGCCTCCTGATATCGGTAACCGCTTGTACTGGGCATGCCGTTCTATCCGCCTATCAAGGTGCAATGATCTTGGAGCCACGAAGGTTGGGGCCCTTCTTCTCAACCTCTATACTCAGGGCAGCACTGTTAATTTCCCTCATACTTTCGATATATACGCCTCTGATTCTTGTTGCTCCGTTAAC
>CAXHFM010000096.1:0-4736 GCA_964016345.1 uncultured Candidatus Poseidoniales archaeon
ATGCACGTAAGTCTCGTGGGCTCGGAGATGTGTATAAGAGACAGTCAGTAGGCGATAAGCCGTTCTCGTTCCCTTACTTTCCATGTTGTTTCTATTCATTTTTTTTCCTCCTTGTTTTCAAGCAATTGCTTGGAATATGATTTAGGTCAGTCCGCCTCCACGTATATCGGCTTTGGGCCGAAGGGTCTGAACTCTTCGCCACTAGAGTCATAGTACTGTCTCATCCACTCTACGAAGTGGAGTCTTGCGGCGTGAATGTTAGGGCTGAAAAGACCGAGTATAATCGCGAAGGCCTGAACGGACATCCAACCGATGAAGAGAAGCGGAATTAAGATGTAATCTGTGGTAGAAGCTTCGGATATGGTTCCAATAATATCCGCCATGGGCTCGAAGAGCATGTGATTTCCGGTTTCAGCTATCTTGACTCCCACGACCCCTACTGCGAATAGTCTCACGTAAGAAATCACCGTAGGCATCATTCCTACTGCTTCGATTGGTGCGAGCCCGATGTTAATGGGGAATGGGACCCCGTGATATTTGTAAAGAGTCCACATCAGGAGGACGACTGAGAAGAGGACAATGGAAGCACCGGGAACGACCATTGCACTCGACCCAGATTCAGAGAGATAGCCCATCTGTTCTGGGCTTCCGAGGAATCCGTATGCAAGCATCCATCCACCGATGAGGAGAGCCATCCACGTCCCCTTCTCAAAAAAGGCACAAACAAGTCCGACGCCTCCATGACCATTTCCATAGATTAGGATGTCTCTGAACCCTATGGCTAATCCAGCTAGGACGTGGAAGAATCCAACATAAATCGTTAAAACTATGAGATCCTCAAGGTGGCTTCCAACTCTATGGAACGGGAATGAAAGGGTGACTCCATAGCCCAATTCTGCCACAGGCCCATACCCGCCTTTAAGGTCGAAGGGGTATAGATTAGACAGGAAGGCCACTGGTGACAGGTTTTCACCGAAGATGTAGTCTCCGTTTGCATCCTTCAGGTAGCTTCCATCTAGTAGATTTGTTTCCTTTTCGTACAAGAAAATCTCCCATCCGGCAAATTCTGCGTATATATATCCAAAAATAAGGGTCCCTAATCCGATGTAAACAAGGAATTTTCCTCCGAGATTCATGAGTTCGTTTGGCCCAGACTTCCTGATTATCATCCACCCCAGTCCCATCGTGACCAGCCCATAAGCCATATCTCCGAGCATCATTCCGAAAAACAGAGGGTATGTAACCAACATGAAAATTGTGGGGTCTATTCTCCCATAGGCTGGCCTTCCGACTGCATCCGTGAGCAATTCCATAGGCTTGCTCATCGATCTTTCTTGGTAGGAAATTGGAGGCATTTCCTGATGGTGATCCCCATGGTGGCCATGACCTCCACCGCCGGGTATCATCTCAAACTGTTTGACCTCTGAATGGAGGCAGAATTTTGAAAGAGCGCTGATGACCTCATCAGACCGTTTCATTTCTATCCACCCGTCTATAATGAAGGCATGCTCAGAAACAGCAACACGGGTTGGAGCTGTGTGTACATCATGGTCTCTCTCAAGTATTTCCAAGCCACAAGCCAGATCTTTGCCGTTAGAGTCGACCCAGCTTTCGATTGATTTTTCGATGGTTGATTTTTCGTTTTGAAGGGTTTTATTTGCAGCCCTAATTTCTTCCAGCCTATCAGATGGAGCACCCACAGCTGTTGGAAGATTAATTGGTTGGAATCCGGCTCTCTCTAGTTTCTCGTTGACTTGTCGTGAATCTTCTATCTTCGTGAAAACTGCAACAACATTCATTTTCTCGATTTTTGAGTTGAAGACGATGCTTGAATTTCCAAGAGACACATCTTGGATGGGTTCTGTTACAATTCCGACGAAAGATTCGATTGAGTCATAACCTGTCAGGAGCTCAAGGTCTATATCTATCGATGCCAATAATTCCATGGTTGATTCTTCTTCTTCCAGAGATGAGATTTGACCCTCGAGATCATCCACTCTCGACTGTTTATCAAGAAGATCATCTATTTTGCTAGGAAAGTCCTCAGAGAGTAATTTCCGTATTTTGGATGGGTGAATCACGCTTTCTGGCCCCTCTATTTCCACTACTGATGCGGCAGACCTTGCCTTGACCAATAGCTTACCGACTTTCTCGGATTCTGAATCGGGAGAACCAAGACTGAATCCCTCCTCTGTCCCATCATAGTCTAAAATGTGCAGTGCGTTTAGTTGTGCCAAGGCGACTATTGCATCGCTTAGCTTATCCTTGGAGCCTGCAGCAATCAGCCTCCCCATTTGTTGGGTATTGGCTTGCGACATCTAAGGAATCCTCCGGAATCTAGCTTGACCTGAAAGCATCTAGAATAATCTTGACTGCTTTCTTCCTGTTACTCTGACTATGATTGTGAATGGAATTGATTGAGGACTCCCCTCCTTTCGTAACCTTCTTTGCCTCTTTTTCTGCTATTCCTCGGGCCTCTGAGATTATGCCCTGGCTGGCGGATTCTGACTCCGCTTTTCCCGATTGAATGACTTCGGTTGCTGACAGCCTAGCTTTTGTGACAATCTCTGCTGCCTCCAACTCGGATTTTGCGATGATTTCCCTTGCATGTTCCTCTGCATCCCTTATCGCTTTCAAGACCGCTAACTTAGTCATTAATGACACCTACATCCACTCCGAATGATACCGAGTTTATCATGATAACCTCGTGTCTTTCAGGTCATAATGTTAGATTTTACACGTGACCGTCTTCAGGAACTATCCAAATATGGGTCATTAAGCCCGGTGCTCGTGGATACGGAGACAATAGGCAGAGAGGACTGGGAGGAACTACAGAGAAATCTGGAAGCAACAATCCCGGTTTACGACAAGGTGAACAGAGTGGCAACCTTTGGTCAAGTTTCCAGATGGAGGAGAATGGTGAGGGAAAGACTCCCGTCCGAAGGTAGGATTTTGGAAGTGGGTTGTGGCCCTGGTAGCTTTGCCGAGGATGTGGAAGGATACAGTCTAGTATGCCTAGACCCAATTCCAGAAATGCTGAAGGTCGCAGAAGAAAGGGTGAACTCTAAGCGAACGCAAAGGGGATACACTGCTGCCGAGTTCGTTCTTGGAAAGGCTGAGGATCTGCCATTTGAAGATTCGTCCTTTGATGCAGTCTGTACATTATTCTCATTCAGGGACTGGTTCGATAAGAGGGCGGGAATTTCGGAGGTTCTAAGAGTTCTCAAGCCCGGAGGAACATTCATCATTGTCGATCCAGCTAAGATAAATCGGTTGCATGGTCTCCTCGGATGGCTATGGATGAGGACTTACGTGAGCCTCTATGCCAGAATGCTATACAAGTCCGAGAGTCACCCTTGGAAGTGGCTCACGAAAACCTACGTTAGTTTTGGTACTACCAAGGATTATATTAGTATGATCAGGGAGCAGGGATTCAGCGAAGTCGAAGCTAAAGTAGTCTTCCCGGGGATGGCCACTATCTGGCAAGGAATAAAATAGACAATAAGATTTGGTGGTTTGATGATATATTATTTCCCTGGAATGGTGGTTGGCATGATTCTCCTTCAAACCGCTATAGTCGCACCTGTTTTGTTCAAGACTCTGGAAATTGGTGACTTTGGTCGCTCGATTAGGAAACTTTGGCCAAAGTTCTTTGCATCTTTGGCGATTGTTGGATTGCTAGGAACAATGGTTCTCTGGATTGAGGGCGTTTCTGGAATTAATCTATACGCTATTACTATTCTTACCTTTGTGCTATCCTCTGTCTGCTACCTTATCATACCGGCTACAAACAAAGCGACAGATGAGGGAAATCAAAAGCGATTTGATTTTCTTCATAGAATGAGTGTATCGTTTACTGTAGTAATGCTAATTTCAAATCTTATTTTTTTCTTCTTGTGAGCAGAGGCTTCAACAAATGACTAAACGATTAGATTTCTTACGATAACTGGAGGAGACCTGATGTGCGGATGTTGCCAAGATTGTAAGATAGAAGCCCAGACTAAATTATACCATAGTGAATTAATTCTAAATACAACGAATATATCCAAATCAGAGGGCCTAGGATTGAAAGTAGAACTGTGTTTAGAGTGTTATGAAAAAAGGGTTATTTCAGAACAGATAGAATACTGGAAAGTCCACATTCTTGAAGAGAAGAATCGATCTATGAGGTAACCGCTCAAAATATGAAGAACGGCTTCCTGCAGGTGATGAATCTCCATACAAATGGCTTGGTTACTGGGTTGAACGCTAGATTGAGCACCCAGTCTGGAAATCTCATTATCCAGCTCCCTACATTGAATGATAATTTCGAGTTCCTCATCACAGAGCCCATCTGGCGTTTCCACTCCTTTTCATATTCATGCAGAGAAGTGCCTTCGTCTAGATGCGATACGATAGCCTGTCCCGCTATTCTGCCCCCTACCATTGCAATTGTTATTCCCGCCCCATTTGAAGGAAGGACCATCCCAGCCGAGTCTCCGACAAGAAGGTGATTTTCTTTGACGAATTGCTTAATTGAACCGGACATCGGAAGCGAGCCGGCCCCTCTGAAAGTGATATCTCCTTCGTAATTCGAAATGAATTCATCTGCTAGGGAATTGAGGTTTCTATCTTTAGAGAACTTGTTCTGGATTCCAAGTCCTATATTCGCACCTTTTTCCTTGGGGAAAACCCAAGCGTAACCTCCAGGTGCTGTCTCTTATACACATCTCCGAGCCCACGAGACTTACGTGCAT
>CAXHFM010000097.1:0-4731 GCA_964016345.1 uncultured Candidatus Poseidoniales archaeon
TGACAGTGATGGCGATGGCTGGTCAGACGAGGGGGATGTGTTCGAAGGCGACCCATCCCAGTGGATGGACAGTGACGAGGACGGATATGGGGATAACCCCAGCCCGGCATCCATGCCCGATTACTGCCCCAACGAGTGGGGCAATTCCACCATCTCCCTGCTAGGATGTCCAGACTCAGATGGAGACGGCTGGTCAGACATAGAGGACTCGCACCCAGAAAACAGCCAACTCTGGTCAGATGGCGACGGGGATACCTATGCCGACCAACCAGGGACTGAACTCTCCGACGACTGCCCAGGGATATACGGGACTTCGAGCGAAGATAGGATCGGATGCCTTGACTCAGATGGGGACGGCTGGTCGGACGAGGGGGACTACTACCCATCGGACTCCAGCAGGCATTCCAAATCCCTACCCCTCGTGGTACTAATCGTTGCAATATCTGTTCTGATAGTATCAGTGGTCGCATTCGTGGCAATCAGAAGGAAATAGAGACTTCTCAGAGGGTACCCATCGAGTCGATCCTCTTCGCTGCCTCGAGTGCCAACTGCCAGTAAGCCGTGCTTCCAGGATTCGACTTGTTCGGCTTCTGCCCGATAACTATCGGAGCCCCATCCAGGGGGGACTCGGCTATTGCTACCAGGCGGGGTATCTCAGTTTCGAAAACCCGGTCACCGAAGTACTTCCTCGCCTGCTCGGCAACCTTCTCTCCGAGCTTGCTGTTCCCTTGAACGAGAGTCATAGCGATTCCGAACATCTTCAGGTCCGGATTTATGGTCTTCTGAACCTCCCTGATCATCCCGAGCATCTGCCCCATCCCCTCCAGTGAGTAGAACTCGGCCTGAACTGGTATCAGGACCCATTCTGCGGCTGAAAGTCCGTTGGTAGTCAGAAGTCCCAATGACGGAGGAGTGTCCACAATAACGACATCGAACCTCCCTCTGGCCTGACGGAGAGCCAATCTGAGTCTGTGCTCCCTGCCTATTCTAGTGGCAAGGTCGATCTCGACCCCTGAGAGGTCCAGATCAGCTGGAAGGACCCAGAGGTTCCTCACCTCCATCGTCTTTGGCGCACCTCTCTTACGCTCGGGATTGTGCCTCTTCCATGCTTCCCTCATCGCCACTGTCAGCTGAGCGGGATTCAGTAGGCACTGCTCCAGAGATACCGAGGATCCATCTACCTCGCCCTTGAACAGCTCATTCATAGTGGGCCCCAGTCTTCTCTTGTCTATGCCGAAGGTCGTGGCCACATTCCCCCGTGGGTCCAGGTCCACAAGGAGCACCCTCCTGGGTCTGATGCCCATTTCGGAATCGCCCTTGGAGAGAGCAGCGGCTAGATTGACGGCAGTCGTGGTCTTCGCAGTGCCTCCCTTGTGATTGACTACCGCAATCACGACCGGGTCACCTTGCATTTGCTTCGCTCCGACCACGAGTGGTGGCGCTAGTACCGTGAATGTTCCGAATCACTGTATTACTGGAACTGGGACCTCGGACAGGATCTTCCTCATTATGTGATGTCCCGTTACTCCCCTGATCTTGGACTCTGGCTTGAGCATGATTCTGTGACTCACAACCTGTAGGGCGACGGCCTTGATGTCATCCGGAATCACGTAGTCCCTGCCATCAATAGCGGCACTGGACCTGCTCGTCTTGAATAGAGACTGACTCGCTCTCGGGGAAGCCCCGGTTATGATTCTGTGATCCTCCCTAGTCCTCTGAACAAGCTCCACGATGTACGACATTATTGCTGGGTCCACGTGAACGGTCTCCAGTGCCTTTTGCATAGCAACGACCTTCTTCGGGCTGGTAACCTGCTCGATATCGTAGTCGTCCTTGCCTCTGAGCTTCCTCCTCTGCAGGATTGCCTTCTCCTCCTGCCTGTCCGGGTATCCCATTGACATCTTCATCAGGAACCTGTCCATCTGAGCCTCTGGCAGAGGGTAAGTGCCCTCTTGCTCGATTGGGTTCTGTGTAGCCATCGTGATGAACGGGGCAGGTAGCTTGTGGGTGATTCCCTCGATTGTGACCTGCTTCTCCTCCATCGCCTCCAGCAGGGCGGCCTGAGTCTTCGGGGGTGCTCTGTTAATCTCGTCCGCTAGCAGGAGATTGGTGAAGAGGGGACCCGGTCTGAGCTTGAATTCCCCAGCCTGCTGATCGTACATGTACGTCCCCATCACATCGGCGGGGAGAAGGTCAGGAGTGAACTGGACCCTCTTGAACTTGCATCCAAGAGCAGATGAGAACGTGTTCGCCATCAGCGTCTTCGCCAGTCCTGGGAAATCCTCGATTAGCATATTGCCGTTCGAGAGGATTCCTATTGTGACTCTCCTGAGGTTCTCCTGCTTCCCGATAATGACCTTGCTGACCTCGTTCATCAGGCCGTTAGATATTTGGGAAACGGTCTGTATGAGCTCTCTTGACTTCGCATCTCCGGCTTTGGACATCGACATTCTTCACTCACCTGTTACACTTAGGCTCTCTCACTCACTACTTGAGTGTTCGGTTCTCTTGGGACCCACAGACTTCATTGCTTCTAGCGTCCCCAGAAGTGGTCGTCCTTGCGGTGGATTGCTTGGAGCTCCTCTAGAACCTCAGTCTCAGCGACGCTAAGGTCCATCCTCACGAGCTTCCTCGCGTGCGACTCTGGAACGTCCACTAGGAGAATGTCCTCCTCCTCGATCTGCCTCCCAGCCGTGGCGCCCTCTATGGCGACAGCCACCTCTGCTCCCTGCATGGCCTCCTTCATCGACTCCTCTCCGGATCGTATCGATTTGATCCTCCCTACTCTGTTTCCTTCCTTGAGCAGGTACTGGCCCAAGTGGATCCTTCCAGCCAGTACCCTCACTCCCATCACGGCTGGCTTGGAGACGCGGAATGTGTGGTCTCTGAGAAGCATTATCCTTCCGGGGTAGACGATAGCCTCGCGACTCTCCTCCTCCATTTCCTTGGTGCGCCTCTCGACCCACTCCTCCCTCTCCTCAAGTATCCTGTAGATGATGTCTGAGCCGATGTGGTGGACGCCCTTGTCGGACTGGGCTATCTCGCTCTCAGCATCAGCTAGAATGTCGGTGCTGAATGACATGATTATCCTGTGAAGCGGGTCAGACGCGGCCTCCGCGCTTCTCACGTCGCGCCTACTTACCTTGCCTATGGAAGCGGTCCTTATTGGGACGTCCACGGCTTGTAGCTCCTTGGCTAGCGCCTCGAGCCCCCCAACTGTGTCGGCCTTGATACAGACCCCCTCCTCGTCCAGCTCTATCGACAGCTCTGACTCTGCAGTGGCCGCGGTGATTGCTTCCGTCCGCTCCTCGTCCGTGTGCACGACCCTGAGGGTAGTGCCTGCGAGAACGTTCTCGAGATCGGGTGCGGATATCTTCAGCCCGGAAGCGGCGTGAGCCACCTCCGTGTCGTCCCACCTGTCACCGGCGTCCCTCATCTCGCTCATTCCCCTCGGGCTGAAGAGGCCCTTGACATGTGTGGATATCCCTCCCTCGGTCGTGGCGATAACAATCTCGTCACCCTTGCTGACAGAGCCTCTGTGGAGGATGACGTCCAGGGTCTTGCCAAGCCCCCGCTCCTCCTTCATCTCGAGGACCGTGCCCTCTCCAGAGCCCTCAATGTCAGTTAGCTGGTCAGTGAGGTACCTCTCGGCCAGGCCGATGACAACAGCGAGCAGGTCTTGGATGCCCTCTCCCTCCCTGGCGGAGATCGGTACGAGTGCGATGTCCTTGGTGAAGTCCTTGACCCGGTCGTAGCGCTCTATATTGAGCCCCTCCTCGGCGAACTTGCCAACAAGCTCCCAGTACTTCTTCTCGAAGAGAGCTACGGTGTCCTTCGTCTGGTTCCTCATCGAGAGCGCCATCGGCCTCCCTCCCTGAGCGTCCCAGCCATGGATCCTGTCCACCTTGTTGGCCGCTATGACGAACGGGGTCTTGGCGTTCTTAAGGACCCTGAGTGACTCCAGGGTCTGTGGCCTGGCGCCCTCCATCACGTCCACGATCAGTATCGCGATGTCAGCCAGCGAGCCACCCCTCGACCTCAGTGTGGAGAACGAGTGGTGACCAGGCGTGTCGATGAACAGCAGGCCGGGAGAGTCGAACGTCTTGCCACCGAGCAGAGGCGCGCAGAGCTCGTTGAGTATGTCCGAGGGGACCTCGGTGGCGCCGATGTGCTGGGTTATGCCACCAGCCTCCCTGTCCATTACCGAGGCCCTGGAGTCAGAGCCCAGTCCCCTGATGTGATCTAGGAGGGAGGTCTTGCCGTGGTCCACGTGACCTAGCACAGCGACGATCGGTTGTCTGCGTCCTGACATTCCGACCACCTCATGCTCCTTCCCCGTGTAGTGTGATAATCACTCGTAGATGTGCTTCTCCGCGTCTCGGGACCAGTCGACCAGCCCCTCTGGGAACCAAAGACCGAGCTCGAAGGCGGACGTGTCCTCACCGTCAGACCCGTGAATGACGTTGTGCCCTATATCCATCGCGAAGTCGCCACGGATAGTCCCTGGCGCGGCAGTCCTGCCGTCAGTGGGCCCGATGAGGTTGCGAGCTATGCTGATAGCGTCAACGCCCGTCCATGCCATTGCGACGACAGGCCCGGAAGTGATGAACTCGATGAGTCCGCCATAGAATGGCCTCTCCTTGTGGACCTCGTAGTGTGTCTCTGCGAGCTCCAGTGATGGGGTGAGCTGCCTCAGCCCTACCATCCTGAGCCCCTTGGTCTCGAACCTAC